>DASUOY010000386.1:0-12645 GCA_036276395.1 Pseudomonas sp. | reverse complement strand
CGCGGCGAAATCCTCTACTTCAAGCCCAAGGCCGGGCAACCACTCGGCTTGCGCTAAGCATCGCGCCGCCAGCCCAGCCGGCTCAACCAAAGGTTGGGCCGGCTTTTTTATGCAGCCGACGAAATCACTCTAAAGGCTACTTTCAGCGGGCCGCCGTGCTGATACCCTAGGGCGGTAATGGCGATGGGCCCAGCCGCCCATGGCACTGCTCACAAAAATAATAAGGAGCGCCCGCGGATGCGTATTAAGTCGTTGTTTCGCAATCTGATTATCTGGTCCGTAGGGCTTGCCGGGCTTGCCCCGCTGGCCTTCGCCGAGGCCGTCAGCCCCCATGAACAGGTGCAGGTACAGGCCAGCCGGGTCACCAGCAGCCTGATGCTGTTACGTGGTGAAGGTTTCCAAAAGAAACATCAGGAGGCCCTGGAGAGCGATCTGCAGGCCCTGGCGGGCGCGGTGCAAGGTCTGCCGCAAGCGTCGGATGCGCTGCGTAGCGCCCACCAGGAACTGGTGGTGCAGATCCGCCGTGGTGTGGCCTTCGGTCCCGGGGAAGAGGATATGCCCTGGCGCTACCCGGAAGAGCTGAGCAAGGCCCTGCTCGGCGTCCTGGACGAAACCCGCAAGCTGGCCGCGGCCGGCGACAGCGAACTGGCGGCCAAGCTGGAATACCTCTCGGTGCAGTACCTCAGCCGTTCCTACTTCGGCAACTTCGAGATCGCCCGCGAGCAGGTCGACACCTATCTCGGCCAGGACGAGCGCAAGCTGGTGCCGGCGATCGATGGCCAACTGGCCGCCCTCAGCGGCAATGGTGAGCTGGTCAAGCTGAAGACCCGCTGGGAATACCTCAAGGCCGCGCTCAACGACCTGAACAGCCAGAGCAGCGCCCTGGCCAGCGCGTCCGGTCGTCCCTTCGCGCCCATCACCGTGCACCGTCATACCCGTTCCTTTACCGAGCAGTGGATGGCGATGTACTGAGGATCAGCTGCTAAGGCGCTTGTCACGGATACAGGTGGGCCCGGCGCGTTCGATCACGGCCTGTTCCACCTCCTGGCGCAGGCCAAGCAGGAAGGCCGCCTCGGCGGCGACGAACAACGGGCCGATGACCAGGCCCATGATGTCGTCGACAAAGGCCGGCTTGCGCCCCTCGTAGTAATGGCCGACGAACTGGATTACCCAGCCGAGCACAAACAGCCCCAGGCCCGCGCTCAACCACAGCGCGGTCGCCTGCGCCGCCAGGCTGGCCGCCGCCCACAGGCATAGGCCCAGCAGCGCGCTCATCAGCAGGCCGAAACGCAGGTCCAGGCGCAGGTAGAACAGCGCCGTGGCCAGGGTCACCAGGCTGGCGGGCGACAGCCAGAGGCCGGCCAGTTCGACGCTGGGACGGCCCAGCAGTACGGCCACCGCCAGCACTATCATGGGAATGCCGATAAAGTGGCTGGCGATATTGCGCCGGTCACGGTGGTAGGCCGCGTATTGGGCCAGGTGATCGACCAGGGTTTTCATGCTTATGCTGCTCGTGTGTGGCTAAGGTGCAGGCATGATCCGCCGGGCGCGCCGCGGCACACTGTCAGCTAGCCGACAAAGCCGGCCCTGCCTTGCCCGCACCGGCCATTTAGCCAGGAATACTTATGCCAGACGCGCTGTCCTACCACCCTCGCCTGCTCGCCGGCCACTGGTTCGCCGGGTTGCCGGCCGCCTTGCAGCAGGACCTGCTGGGCATGGCCCGGGTGCAGCAGCTGGAGGCCGGGCAAGGGCTGTTTCGCCGGGGCGACAAGCCCAGCGGCCTGTATGCCGTGGTCGAGGGCGCCATGCGCATCGGCGCGGTCAGCGCCAGCGGCAAGGAGGCGCTGCTGACCCTGGTGGAGCCGCCCTACTGGTTCGGCGAAATCTCCCTGTTCGACGGCCAGCCGCGCACCCACGACGCCTTCGCCGAAGGCCCCTGCACCCTGCTGCTGGTGCCCCAGGCGCGCCTGCTGGCGCTGCTCGAGCAACAACCGCAGTACTGGCGCGACTTCGCCCTGCTGATGAGCCAGAAGCTGCGCCTGGCTTTTATCGCCCTGGAAGAGATGAGCCTGCTGCCCGCCGCCCCGCGCCTGGCCCGGCGCCTGCTGCTGATGGCGGAAAACTACGGCGAGGGCGAACCGCGCCGCGTGCTGCAACTGCCCCAGGAACAGCTGGCGCTGATGCTGGCGATCTCCCGGCAGACCACCAACCAGATCCTCAAGGAGCTGCAGGCCCAGGGTATAGTGCGCCTGACCTATGGCGAGATCGAGATTCTCGACCTGCAGCGCTTGCGTCAGGCCGCCCGCTGAACTGTCGAGGGCCGAGCGCTGTCCATGGGCTTTCCTGCCGCCCCAACCGGTTGTTCTGATGTTGCCCAACGCTTGCGCTGCACTACCCGATATCCTTGCCGGCCCGCTGCTGCGCCGTCTCGAACCCAGCCGCCTGGTGCTCTGGCTGGTGGCCAGCCGGCCGCTGGTGCTGCGTTTATGCCTGCAGCCGGATGGCGCCGAGGAGCGCCGTGTCGACCTGCAGGCGCACTGCCGGCAGTTGCCGGTGGGGCGGCATGCCGTGCTGCACCTGATCGACCTGCCGCTGGAGCAGGCCCTGCCCTGCGATGTGCGCATCGACTATGACCTGCTGATCGAGCAGCCCGACCAGGCCGCGCTGGGTATCGCCGAGTGGGCGCCGCACCTGCTGTATGACGGCGCGGCGCGACCGAATTTCGTCCTCAAGTCGCGCATCGACCAGCTGCTCCACGGCTCCTGCCGCAAGCCGCACCACCGCGCGGCGGACGGCCTGCTGTGCGCCGACCGCCTGCTGGCCGAATCCGCGGAGGCGAGCCAGCGCCCGGCGCTGCTGCTGATGAGTGGCGATCAGGTGTATGTCGACGATGTCAGCGGCCCGCTGCTGCGCGCCATCCACCAGCTGATCGAGCGCCTGCAGCTGGTTGACGAACGCCTCGACGGCGCCCTGGTGGCCGACAGCCAGGCGCTCTACGCCCACCCCACCGGTTACTACCGACGCGCCGAGCTGCTGCCGGCGCTGAAGAGCAACCAGACCTTGCGCGACAAGTTCTTCGGCGGTGTGGAGAAGCCGGTCTTTACCAGCAGCAATGCCGACAACCACCTGGTGACCTTCGCCGAGATGATCGCCATGTACCTGCTGGTGTGGTCACCGGTGCCCTGGACGCTGCTCGCCGCCGGCGAACCGCCGTTGAGCGCCACCCAGCGCCAGCGCTACCAGCAGGAGCGCGAGCAGATCGAGGTGTTTCGCCAGGGCCTGGGGCAGGTGGCGCGGGTGCTGGCGCACTTGCCGAGCCTGATGATCTTCGACGACCACGACATCACCGACGACTGGAACCTGTCGGCGCGCTGGGAGCAGACCGCCTACGGCCATCCCTTCTCCAAGCGCATTATCGGCAACGCCCTGCTCGCCTACCTGCTGTGCCAGGGCTGGGGCAACCAGCCCGAGGCCTTTGCCGAGCCGCTGCGGGCCTGCGCCGAACTGCTGGCGAACGGGCAAGCGGACGGTTATCTGCAGGCCAGCGCGCAGGACGCGCTGCTCGACCGCCTGCTGCACGCGCAGCACTGGCACTATGTGCTGCCGACCACGCCGGCGCTGCTGGTGCTGGATACCCGCACCCGTCGCTGGCGCAGCGAGGGGCGCCTGTCGCGGCCGTCGGGGCTGATGGATTGGGAGGCGCTATGCGAATTCCAGCAGGCGCTGCTGGATCACCCGGCCTGCATCATCGTGTCGCCGGCGCCGATGTTCGGCGTCAAGCTGATCGAGGGCATCCAGCAGCTGTTCACCCTGTTCGGCAATCCGCTGCTGGTCGATGCCGAGAACTGGATGGCCCATCGCGGCGCGGCCAGCGTGATGCTGAATATCTTCCGCCACTCGCGCACTCCGGGGGACTTCGTGGTGCTGTCTGGCGACGTGCACTACTCCTTCGTCTACCAGGTGCGCATCCGCCACCGCCGCGCCAGCCCGACCATCTGGCAGATCACCAGCAGTGGCATCAAGAACGAGTTTCCCGCGCGCCTGCTCGACTGGTTCGACCGTCTCAATCGCTGGCTCTATGCGCCCGCCTCGCCGCTCAACTGGCTGACCAAGCGTCGGCGCATGCGTGTCAGCCCGCTGATCCCGGAGCGCAGCCGCGCCGGCGAGCGCCTGTGGAACGGCGCCGGCCTCGGTCAGGTGTTCTTCAACGAGCAGGGCCAGCCGCAGCGCATCCTGCAGCTCAACGCCGATGGCTCAGAGCCGGTGGCCTTTGTCGGCGAACGGGAAGAGCCTCAGCCCCGCGAAGTAACCGCCAATCCGTAGGGTGCGCTGCGCGCACCAACCGACTATTGGCTCGGTGCGCATAGCGCACCCTACGCGGTGATCAGACCGTAGCCCGGATGCAATCCGGGAATGGTTTGGCCCAAGCAATCAGCGCAGCTTTTCCAGCATTTGGTAGTACCACATGCCGGCGGCCAGCATCGGGTTGCCGAACACATCGCCCAGCGGCACCTTGATATGTTTGCAGGCGGCGAAGGTGTCGTAATGGCCCATGGTGCCGGTCAGGGCGTTGGCCATGATCTCGCCCATGATATGGGTGGTGGCGATGCCGTGGCCGGAGTAGCCCTGGCAGTACCAGACGTTGTCCGACAGCTTGCCCAGCTGCGGAATACGGTTGATCACGATGCCCATGGCGCAGCTCCACTGGAAGTCGATATCGACGCCCTTGAGCTGCGGGAAGGTCTGTTCGATGCCGGGGCGCAGCTCGGCGGCGATATCCCGCGAGTCGCGGCCCGAGTAGTTGCAGCCGCCGCCAAACAGCAGGCGGCCGTCGGCGGTCAGGCGGTAGTAGTCGAGGACGAAGCGGCAGTCGTACACGGCCAGGTCCTGCGGGTTTATTTCCTTGGCCAGCTCACCGAGCGGCGCGGTGGTGACTATGCCGCCCATGGCCGGGAAGATCATGCCCTTGAGCTTTTTCGGCTCCAGCTTGTGGTACACGTCGCCGGCCAGCAGCACCTGCTTGGCGTTGATCCGCCCTTCGGCGGTCACCACCGCAGGCGTCGCGCCGTGGATGATCTCCAGCACTGGCGAGTGTTCGAAGATCAGCGCACCGAGGCTGGCTGCGGCCTTGGCCTCGCCGATGCACAGGTTGAGCGGGTGCAGGTGCATATTGCGGGTGTTCTTCAGTGCGCCGCTGTACAGGTCGCTGGCCAGATGGCTCTGCACCCCGGCGCGGTCGAGCAGGGTCACGTCATTGGCCATGCCGCGGCGCACCGCCTCGGCGTAGGTGGCCTCCAGTTCCTGCATATGCGAAGGCTTCATCGCCGCATGCAGGTGGCCATGCTTGAGGTCGCACTGGATGGCGTATTTTTCCACGCGCTTCTTGATGATCTCGTGGCCGCGCCAGCGCAGGTGCCAGATAAAGTCTTCCACCTCCTCGCCCAGGGTGTTGCGCATCTGCTTGGTCATCGCCGCATCGCCCGACAGGCTGCCGGTGACCTGGCCGCCGTTGCGCCCGGTGGCGCCCCAGCCGATCTTGTGCGCCTCGACTATGGCCACCTTGAGGCCGCGCTCGGCCAGCTCCACGGCGGATGCCACCCCGGTAAAGCCGCCACCGATGATCACCACATCGACGCTGACTTCGCCCTTGAGGGTCGGGTAGTCGGTTTCCTCATTGAGGGTGGCGCTGTAGTAGGACTTGCAGCGTTCGGCGGCGGGTATCACAGGTTGTATTGCGGCGTTCATAAGGCGGTTCCTGGGTGCGGCTGGCAGGGCATGAGCCAGGCGGCTCAGCGTCGGCAGCCAGGGTTGCTGGCTGCGGGGCGATCAGTGGCGTGCGGCCAGGGCATCCGGCGGGCGCGCGTGGCGGCAATGCCACAGGGCCCAGAAGGCGAGGATTGCCGGCCGCAGCGGCCTGGCGCGCTCGTTCGCGCAGCGCAGCACGCCCTGGAACAGGGGCAGGCGTAAGCAGGGGTGCCGGGCGGTTAATGGATAACTCATGGGCCAGCAGACTCGCACGGCGGTGAGCGTTGGTTAAATTGGATTTTTTACATATTCAGTTATGCATTGGCTAAACATTGCTAACGCGGCGCCTGATAGCGGAACGGCACGGCCAGGCCGTCGTCGATCTGCCCGGACAGCCGGTGAACCCCGGCCAGCACGCCGCGATCGGTGTTGCGCATCAGCTGCAGCCATTCCTCGTCGAAGGCGGCAGTCAGGTTCTTGCGCAGCTGCGCCTCGGTTTCCGGCCGTTCGTTGGCCCGCGAGATGGCGGTAAACAGCGCCACGCCGAGGGAAATGCCCATGCCGGCGGTGCTGCCGACCGCCGCCGACACCAGGCTGGCGGCGCCGCTGGTGGCGAGATCCTCGACCAGCCTGGCGCTGGTGCGCTGCGCCACCAGAGACATGCCCGGGTCGGTCGACCAGTTGCCGACCCCCCTGGGCACGCTGCGGATATGCTGGAGCAGGGCGTTATAGGCCGGCAGTTCGGCCAGCGGTTTGGCCTGCAGCAGCTGGTAGAGCGAGGCGCCGGGCGCCTGCTCGATGGCCTTGATGGCCTTCAGGCGCTGCTCAAACTGCTCGTCCGGCACGCCATGGCGGCGGGCGATCGCCGGCAGGCGCTGGTCGAGCTGGCGCACATAGAACTCGCTGGTGCTGTGCAGAATCTGCTCGGGGTCGGTGTATTCGGCCACCGGCTCCAGCACGCGGTCCTGATACTGCTCCTGCAGGTAGAGGGCCAGGCGGCTGACCGTGGGGTCCTTTTCGCCGCCGGCGCTGAGCTTGTACCAGGACACCTTGAGGCTCAGCCATTGCTGGGTCCAGTAGCTGGAAAACCAGGGGATAAACTCGTCGTCGGTGCGTTGGTAGACCAGGTCCATCCAGCGGTCCATGGCCGCCAGGGCGTGTTCGCTGGCCTGGCTTCTGGCGGTTTGCGAGGCCGCGGCGATATCGCTGTCGACCTGGCGCCAGGTGCTCGCACTAATCTGCACCGGCGGATCGGAGGCGCAGCCGCCCAGCGCCAGCAGCAGGGCGAGCATCAGGCTGCGCAGACTCGACATGGCAGGCCTCCGCCGGAGCAGTGCAAACGCCATCTGCGCGCACGGCAATCTGCAGATGGCGCGCCTGCAGAGGTGCCGGCCCCTACTCCAATGGAGTGTTCAAGTTAATCCCCGATGCCCTGAGTATAGGCCCGCGGGCGCCAGGTTCCGCCGCCAGCAGACGGCAGGCAGGGCCGTGAGCGCGGCCTATGGGCTCGCTTGCGTGTCACGCAGATTGGCCAGCACTCGCTCGGCATTTTCGCTGCAGGGCACGCCTTCCGGTTTGCTCTCGATGGTGGCGATGATGTTCAGCAGCTGCGCTTTGTTCTGCGCCAGACGTTGCTGCATCGCCTCGATCTCGCCGACCTTGCGCTGCAGGCTGGCCAGCATCTCGTCATGGGCCCAGCCCTGGGGATTGGCGTCGGGCAGCAGGCGGCGGATTTCCTCCAGGCTGAAACCGGCCTGCTGCGCGCAGCTGATAATGCCCAAGGTGTGCACCGCCTGCTCCGGGTACTCGCGGTAGCCATTGGCCTGGCGCTGGGCGCTGATCAGCCCGCTGGCCTCGTAGAAGCGGATGCGCGAGGCCGCCAGACCGCTGCGCGTGGCCAGTTCACCAATTTTCATAATCTGTGCTCCGGGCTATTGACCTTAAACTTGACTTTAACCTTAGGCTTGCTCCACCTGCTACCCCGGAGTACGCCATGACTGCCTTCCAACCGCTGCAACTGCCCAACGGCACCACCCTGTTCAACCGCATCGCCAAGGCGGCGATGGAGGAGAACCTGGCCGATGCCAGCCAGGGCCCGTCCGCCGAATTGCTGCGCCTGTACCAGGCCTGGGCCGAGGGTGGCGCCGGGCTGCTGCTCAGCGGCAATGTGATGGTCGACCGCCGCGCCATGACCGGCCCCGGCGGCGTGGTGCTGGAGGATGAGCGCCAGCTGGACAAATTCCGCGAGTGGGCGCGCATCGGCCGTGCCCGGGGCGCGCAGTTCTGGATGCAGATCAACCACCCCGGCCGGCAGATGCAGGCCAACCTCGGCCAGCAAACCGTCGCGCCCTCGGCCGTAGCCCTGGAGTTGGGCGGCCTGTCGAAGATGTTCCCCGTGCCCAAGGCGCTGGATGAGGCGCAAATCCAGGAGCTGATCCAGCGTTTCGCGCGTACCGCGCAGCTGGCCGAACAGGCCGGCTTTACCGGCGTGCAGATCCACGCGGCGCACGGTTACCTGCTGAGCCAGTTTCTCTCGCCCATCAGCAACAAGCGCAGCGATAGCTGGGGCGGCACGCTGGAAAACCGTGCGCGCCTGCTGCTGGAGGTGGTCAAGGCGGTGCGCGCCTTGGTGGCGCCGGGCTTCTGCGTGGCGGTAAAGCTCAACTCGGCGGACTTCCAGCGCGGCGGTTTCGACGCGGCCGACGCCAAGCGTGTGGTGCAGCTGCTCAATGAACTGGATGTCGATCTGGTCGAGCTGTCCGGCGGCAGCTACGAGGCCCCGGCCATGCAGGGCGATGCCCGCGACGGCCGCACCCTGGCGCGGGAGGCGTATTTTCTCGAATTTGCCGGCGAGATCGCCGCCGTCGCGCGCATGCCGGTGATGGTCACTGGCGGTATTCGCCGCTTGCCGGTGGTCGAGCAGGTATTGGCCAGCGGCGTGGCCCTGGCCGGCATCGCCACGGCCTTGGCGATCAACCCGGCGCTGCCCAAGCAGTGGCAGGCCGGCCAGGACAGCCGCGCCGAACTGGCGCCGATCCGCTGGAAGCACAAGGCGCTGGCGTCGCTGGCCTATATGGCGGTGGTGAAATTCCAGATGCGCCAGCTCAGCCGAGGCGCGCGCCCCAACCCGCAGGTCTCGCCGCTGCGCGCGCTGCTGCTGGAGCAGCTGAAAAGCGCGCGGCGCACCCGTCAGTACAAGCGCCTGATGGCGGCGGGCTAGCCAGCTGCCATCAGGGTTCCGGTTTATAGCCCAGGCGCAGCCCGCCCCAATGCCGGCCCTGGACCATGATCGGCACCGACAGGTCGTGCATCAGCTCGCCGGTGTCGCGGGTATAGGTTTGTAGCAGCAGCGGCTGTTGGTGGCTGCCGCAACGGATGCCGGTGCGGTCGTTGAACAGGCGCTTGCTGCGGCTCTTGAGCATGTCCTGCTCGCGGTTGCCGCACGGCGGGTGGTTAAAGGCCTTGTTGTGGGTCGGCACATAGCCCTCGGCGGTGCAGGCGATGGCGAAGACCAGGCCCTCGTGCTGCGCCAGCAGGGGCTCCTGGATGGTCGGCAGGACCTGGTCGGCGTAGCTGTCGAAGCGGGTCTTGAACTTGGCCGGGAAGCTACCCGCGATCGGCTGGTAATGGCGGTCGAATAGATCGCTGGCGCTGATGCGCCCGCTCTGGATATCCGCCTCGAACTGCGCGCCGATCTGCGCCGCGCCCTGGCGGGCGAGGTCGTAGATGCGCTGGTGGTAAGTGTCCAGGCCAACGGCGGCGAGCTGTTCGCTGACCGTTTCCGCCTGGCCCACCAGCTGCTCGGCGGCGCTGCCCAGCTGGCGGGTCTGGCCTTCGCTGTCGCCGACATCGCCGCGCAACTGGCCGACCGCCACCGACAGTTCGGCCAGGCGCTGGTGGTTTTCCGCGGTGCCGCTGTTGATCTGTTCGACCTGCTGCTCCACATCCACCGCCAGCTCGGCGATGCCTTGCAACTGCTCGCCGGTGTGGGCGATCTGCTGCGCGGCCTGATCCAGCTGGTCGGCCTGGCGCTGGATATGTGCCACTACCGCCAGGCTCTGCTGGCGGATATCGCTGACCATCTGGCCGACTTCCTCGGTGGCGCTGCTGGTGCGCCCGGCCAGGTTGCGCACCTCGTCGGCGACCACCGCGAAGCCGCGGCCCAGATCGCCGGCGCGCGCCGCTTCGATGGCGGCATTCAGCGCCAGCAGGTTGGTCTGGCTGGCGATGGACTGGATCACCTGGGTGACCTTCTCGATCTGTTCGGTGCGGCTGCCGAGGCCGTCGATCAGCTCGCGGCTGGCGGCGGTCTGGGCGCTCAGCTGCTGCATGGCGGCAATCGCCAGCTGCAACTCCTGCTGACCGCTGGCGCTGCTCTGGCGCACGCTTTGCGCCGCACCTAGGGTCTGTTCGGCGCGGCTGGCGTTGGCCTGCTCGGTCTGGGTGATGGCCTCGGCGGCCTGGCTGATCTGCGCCACCGCGCCCAGTTGCGAGTGCAGTTTGCCGGCCAACTGCTGCACCGCGTGGGACACCTGGGCGGCGGCCAGGGCGTTATGGCAGGTGTGCCGCGACAGGCTCTGGCTCAAGGCGTTGAACTGCGCGTTGGGTGCGTCTGCCGGGTGCGGCTCTTCATGCTGGCGCTGCCAGGGGCCGAGCCAGGGCCACAGCGCCAGCAGCAGAAAGGACGGGATGCTGACGAACCAGGGCAGTGGCAACTGCTGGTAGAGCGCCATCAGCCCGGCCAGGCCGACGGCATGCAGCAGGCAGGCCTTGGGGTAGCTAACAAAGGCGGAGCGCATAACCAACCTCATTATTTTTGTTCTGCTCCCGGCCGCGCCAGCGACAGCGGCTGGCGCATGGGACTGGCCCAGGATATGGCGGGATAACGGCTGTGCTTGCGTAGGCAATCGGCCATTGTCGGCGAATCTGTAGACCATAGCGGCTAAGGCTCCTGGGGCCAACCATCATTGCAGGTCTTGATTCGAGCACCTGCGGCGGCGTTAGACCATGACACTTTGGTCGCACAGGCTTAGCCGTAAGAAGCGGTTGCAGCGCAGTCTTGCCGACGCACAGCGGATCCGCGGCCGCTGCTAAAGGCGGTGGCGGCGGATAAAGCCGTGGTCCAGCCAGTCCTTCCAGCGTCCATAAATCTGACCGCCGGCACTGTAACCGTGCCAGTCCAGCAGCGCGCCGCCGTCGCCGGTGGCGAGCAGGGCCAGGCTGTGGCGTTGCGGCTGGTAGCGTTTGAGCGGCAGGCCGCGCAAGGCGGCGCCCAGGTTGGCCGCCAGCACCGGGCCCTGGCGCACCGCGTACACCCCGCTCTTGCGTGCGCCGGGCAGGCTGGCGCAATCGCCCACGGCGAAAATAGTCGGGTGGCTGTAGCTCTGCAGCGTCGGGGCGATCAGCACGAAGCTCTGGGCGTCACAACCCAGGCCGCTGTGCGCCAGCCAGGGCAGGGCCTGGGCGCCGCTGGCCAGGAGCAGGCGGGTGCCGCGCCAGACCACCGCGCTGTCGCTGTACAGGCAGTCGTCCTCGATCCGGCTGATCGGACAATCCTCGCGCACCAGCACCCCGCGTTGGCGCAGATGGCCAAGGGCGCGCAGGCGCACCCCGGCGGACATACCGTCGAGCAGATGGCCGGCGCAGAACAGCGCCAGTTGCGGCACCTGGCCGGCCAAGGCCAGGGCCAGCTCCACCCCGGCCGCGCCGCCGCCGAGAATCGCCAGGGGTTGCGGTGCGGCCTGCCACTCCTGCCAGCCGTCGAGAAAGTCGGCGAAGGGTTTGACCGCCAGCCGCTGCATGGCCTCGCCCTGTTGGGGCGGTGCGGCGATCTGGGCGCCGACATTCAGCGACAGCCAGCTGGCTTGCAGGGTGCGGCCATCGGCCAGTTGCACCTGCTGCTGGGCGGCGGACAGGCTCGCTACCGGGCTGACGAGCAGCTCGACCTTGGCCGCCCGGCACAACGCCTGCAGCTCGACCTGACAATCCTCCGGCCGATGGCGCCCGGCCAGCAGCCCCGGCAGCATGCCGGAATACCAGGCAGTCGGCCCCGCGCTAAGCAGGGCGATGCGCCCCGGCGGCCGTTCCAGCAGGGCCCAGCGGCGCAGCACGCCGAGGTGGGCGTGGCCGGCGCCGAGCAACAGCAGGTCATAGGGTTGAGTCACGCCGGGCTTCCATGGTGGCACGTGCAGGAGTGCCGCCATGGTAAAGCCATGGCGCCGTGATGTGTTGCCCGCGCTTAGCCATAGGGTGCGCTATTCGCCCCAAGATCCCGTGGCTGGTGCGCACGGCGCACCCTACGACCTCGTTAGCTGTCCGCGCTGGGCACAGTGATGTGCTTGACCTGCTGAAAGGCGGCCAGCCCCCAGGGCCCCAGCTCGCGACCGATGCCGCTGGCCTTGCCGCCGCCCCAGGAGGTGTGCGGGTAGATCACCTGCACCGAGTTGATCCACACATGCCCGGCCTCCAGTGCCGCGGCCACGCGCAGGGCGCGCTGGCGGTCGGCGCAGACCACGGTGGCGGCCAGGGCGAAGTCGCAGTCGTTGGCCTGGCGCACGGCATCCGCTTCATCTTTGAAGCGCCGGCTGCAGAGCACCGGGCCGAAGATTTCCTCGCGCCACAGGCGGCTGCCCGCCGGTACATCAGCGTACAGGGTCGGCGCGACAAACCAGCCCGGCCCCGGCAGTTGCCGCGCGCCACTCAGGCAGTGCAGGCCTTCCTGTTCGGCGATGGCGAAATACTCCAGCACCTTGTGCAGTTGCGCCTGGCTGGTTATTGGGCCCATTTCGCAGCCTTCGCTGTGCGGGTCGCCGACCTTGAGCGTGGCCAGGGCGCCGGCCAGCTTGTCCAGCAGGGCGTCGGCGATGCTGTCCTCGACCAGCAGGCGCGAGGTGGCCGAGC
>DASUOY010000385.1:0-14463 GCA_036276395.1 Pseudomonas sp. | reverse complement strand
CCGGCCAAGGTCGACTGGATCGGTGGCCTGCTGAAGATGCCGCGCCGCTACCTGGTGGACCTGCACCATGTGGTCGAGCGCGACAAGTACATGTCCAAGACCCACGTCGCCACCGCCGGCGGCTTCGTCCTGGCCGCCGTGCTGGCGATCCTCGTGCACGGTTTCGGCCTGCATAACCGCATCCTCGGTTTCGCCCTGCTGGCGGCCACGGTGCTGATGTTCGTCGGTGCCCTGTTCGTCGCCAAGCGCCGGCGCAACCCGCCGAGCCGGCTGTCGAAGGGCCCCTGGATGCGCCTGCCGAAGAGCCTGCTGATGTTCGCGGCGAGCTTCTTTATCGCCACCCTGCCGGTGGCGGGCATTCTCCCCGAGAACTTCGGCGGCTGGATTCTGGCCGCCGTGCTGGCCGTCGGCGTGGCCTGGGGCGTGTCCGAGCTGTTCTTCGGCATGACCTGGGGCGGGCCGATGAAGCACGCCTTCGCCGGCGCCCTGCACCTAGCCTGGCACCGCCGTTCTGAGCGCTTCGGTGGCGGCCGTTCCACCGGCCTCAAGGCCCTGGACCTGAACGATCCCAAGGCGCCGCTGGGGGTGGAAAAACCCACGGATTTCACCTGGAACCAGCTGCTCGGCTTCGACGCCTGCGTGCAGTGCGGCAAGTGCGAGGCGGCCTGCCCGGCCTTCGCCGCCGGCCAGCCGCTGAACCCGAAGAAGCTGATCCAGGACATGGTGGTCGGCCTGGCTGGCGGCAGCGACGCCAAATTCGCCGGCTCGCCCTACCCAGGCAAAGCCATTGGCGAGCATAGCGGCGGCCCCCATCTGCCGATCGTTAACCTCAATGGCAAAGCCCTGGTCGATGCCGAGACCCTGTGGTCCTGCACCACCTGCCGCGCCTGCGTCGAGGAGTGCCCGATGATGATCGAGCACGTCGACGCCATCGTCGATATGCGCCGCCACCTGACCCTGGAAAAAGGCGCCACGCCGAACAAGGGCGCCGAGGTGCTGGACAACCTGATCGCCACCGACAACCCCGGCGGTTTCGCCCCGGGCGGGCGACTGAACTGGGCGGCGGACCTGAACCTGCCGCTGCTGAGCGACAAACAGAAAGTGGACGTGCTGTTCTGGGTCGGCGACGGCGCCTTCGATATGCGCAACCAGCGCACCCTGCGCGCCTTTGTCAAAGTGCTGAAGGCGGCCAAGGTCGACTTCGCCGTGCTTGGCCTGGAGGAACGCGACAGCGGCGACGTGGCGCGGCGCCTGGGCGATGAGGCGACCTTCCAGCAGCTGGCCAAACGCAATATCGCCACCCTGGCCAAGTACCAGTTCAACCAGATAGTCACCTGCGACCCGCACAGCTTTCATGTGCTGAAAAATGAATACGGCGAACTGGGCGGTCGCTACCAGGTGCTGCACCACAGTACCTACCTGGACCAGCTGATCAGCGGCCAGAAGCTCAACCTGGGTCAACACAAGGGCGGCAGCGTGACCTATCACGACCCCTGCTACCTGGGCCGCTACAACGGCGAGTACGAAGCGCCGCGCAATGTGCTGAACGCCATAGGTATCGAAGTGAAGGAGATGCAGCGTTCCGGTTTCCGTTCGCGTTGCTGCGGCGGTGGCGGCGGCGCGCCCATCACCGATATTCCCGGCAAGCAGCGGATTCCCGATATGCGCATGGGCGATATCAAGGAAACCGGCGCCGAGCTGGTGGCCGTGGGTTGCCCGCAGTGCACGGCGATGCTCGAAGGCGTGGTCGGCCCGCGCCCCGAGGTCAAGGATATTGCCGAGCTGGTGGCCGATGTATTGATCGAGGGCGCGGTGGAAGTAAAGAAGCCCGCGCCGGCTCCCCGTGAAATAGCCGAGGTAAGCCCATGAGCGAGATTATCCGCCGCGACCCACGCGCCGAATGGATAGCGCGCAACCGCCTGCACCCGCTGCACGCGGCCATGCAGAAGGTTGAGGCCAGCTGGATGGGGCCCAACGGCCTGATCCGCAAGAACCCCCATGCGGTCGGTTTTATCGGCCCCAACGGGATCAAGCGCATCGACCGCTCCGGCGCCCAGCAAGGCGGCGCGGCCAAGCGCTCGACCGCCAGCGAAGTAGTGCAACTGCCGCTGCATGTGATCGAGCAACCGGCCTTCAGCATCTGCGTGGTGCCGGATATGCTCGGCGGCCGCCTCTCCAGCCACGACAAGGACCTGCTCGGCCTGGCCAACAAACTGGCCGGCAACGATGGCGCCGTGGTCGTCGTGCTGTTTGGTGAACATAAGGAAAGCGCCTTCGACTGCAACGGCGTCGACCGCCTGCTGCAGATCGAGGGCGAAGCCTTCGAGGGTTACGCCCCCGAGGCGCGAGTGCTGGCCCTCAGTGCGGTGGAAAGCCAACTGGCGCCGCGCCACTGGCTGCTGCCGGACAGCCGCAATGGCGGTGGCGAACTGGGCCGCCGGCTGGCCGCCAAGCTCGGCGAACGCCCGGCCACCCGCGTCTGGCAGGTGGCCGATGGCATCGCCAGCGGTCGTGCCGGCGCCGGTCGCGAAGACCTGATCCGCAAGGCGCCGCGGCTGATCCTGGCCGCCGCCGAATGCGCCGAACCGGTCAGCGAAACCCGCCACGAAGTGCGTCCGCTGCAACTCAGTGAGTCCATCGCCCATAGCCTGGCGCGTATCCAGGATCTCGGCGCGGTGGCGGTGGACCCGGCGCAGATCCCCATGGCCGAGGCCGAATTTATTCTCTCCGGCGGCAACGGGGTCAAGGACTGGACCCTGTTCCACCAGGCCGCCGTGGCCCTGGGCGCCACCGAAGGCGCCTCGCGGGTGGCGGTGGACGACGGCTTTATGAGCCGCGATCGCCAGGTCGGCGCGTCCGGCACCTGGGTTACCGCGCGGGTCTACCTGGCCGTCGGTATCTCCGGGGCCATCCAGCACCTGCAAGGCATAGGCGCCTGCGACAAGGTGATAGCGATCAACCTGGACCCGACCTGCGACATGATCAAACGCGCCGACCTCTCGGTGATCGGCGAATCCGCCGCCATCCTGCAGGCGCTGGTTGAACGCATGGCCGCCTATCGTCAAGGAGGCGCACGCGATGCTGCCTAATAATTTGCACGTCATCAGCCTGGTCTCCATCGGCGCCCATCCCAGCTCCGGCCGCGCCCGCCGCGCCGAGCAGGACGCCCGCGCGGTGGAACTGGGCCTGCGCCTGGCCGGCGAACGCCTGCAACTGCTGCATGCAGGCGATCCCCAGGAAGAAGCCTTGCGCGCCTACCTGGGCATGGGCCTGAGTGAGCTCAAGGTGCTCGAACAGGCGCCCGGCGACGATGCCCTGCCCGCCCTGGCTGGCTACCTGGCCAACTCCGCCGCGCAGCTGGTGCTTACCGGCAGCCAGGCGGAAACCGGCGAAGGCTCGGGCATGCTGCCCTTCCTCCTGGCGGAACAACTCGGCTGGCCCCTGGTGGTTGGCCTGGCCGCGGTGGAAAAGGTCGAAAACGGCGTGGCTCAGGTGCTGCAAGCCCTGCCCCGCGGTCAACGGCGCCGCTTGAAGGTGCGCCTGCCGTTTCTCGCCAGCGTCGACAACGCCGCGCCAACGGCCCGGCAAAGCGCCTTCGGCCCGGCCCGGCGCGGCCTGCTTAGCGCCGAAGCCATCGAACCGGTGGCCGATGCGCTGTTGGCCGAAGCCCAATTGCAACCGGCGCGACCACGGCCCAAGCGCCTCAAGGTGATCAAGGCCAAGACCGGCGCCGAACGGATGAAGGCCGCCACGGCCAAGGCCGCAGGCGGTGGCGGCCAGGTGCTTAAGGATGTCTCGCCGCAAGCCGGCGCCGAGGCTATCTTCAAGTTACTGTTGGAAGAAGGTGTATTGCGTTAAACCGCGCCACCTAAACACATTGCCACTGGAGGATTTGACCATGATGCACGCCGACCTGATCGACCAGGAAGACCTGCGCGAACGCCTGGTGGCCCTGGGCTTGAGCATCCCCAGTGGGGTAAGCGCCGAGCAGGCCTGCGAGCTGGCCGTCAGCGGCCTCAGCCCGGATCGGGCGCAGGCCTTGCGCCGCCTGGTGGAAGAACTGCTGGGCGGCAGCGCCACCCTGCTGCCGAACGTACGCGAAGCCATTTCCCGCACCCTGCTGCCGGCCCTAGTACCTCGCTAAGCCTGCAGCGGCGCGTGCGCATGCCATCTGTAGGGTGCGCCGTGGGCACCAATAACACCGCAATGACGGGCAGCGGCTGACACAGCGCTACATTCCTTGCGGTGCGCGCGGCGCACCCTACGAATCGCAGCACGATAAACGACACGGGGCGCCTAAGGCGCCCCGTTGCGTATCCAGCTACCGCTACAGCCGTACGCTGGCAAAGGTCGATTCACCCTGGGCGCGGGTCAGCGCGGCCATGGCCGAGGATGGCGAGGGGCGCATCAGGTCTTCCGGCATCGGCAACAAAGCCACCACGTTGGCGCCTTGCTGGCCGGCGCGTTCGTCGCGCGGCGGAATGCCGAAGTATTCGCGGTAGCACTTGGAGAAGTGCGGGGTGGAGACGAAGCCGCAGACCGAGGCCACCTCGATAATCGACATGCTGGTCTGCTTGAGCAGCTGGCGCGCGCGGATCAGCCGCAGCTTGAGGTAGTAGCGCGACGGCGAGCAGTGCAGGTACTTCTGGAACAGGCGCTCCAGCTGGCGACGCGACACATCGACATACAGCGCCAGCTGGTCGAGGTCGATCGGCTCCTCCAGATTGGCCTCCATCAGCGCGACTATTTCCTGCAGCTTGGGCTGGTTGGTACCGAGCATATGCTTGAGCGGCACGCGCTGGTGGTCCTGCTCGTTGCGGATGCGTTCGTAGATAAACATCTCGGAGATCGCCGCCGCCAGTTCGCGGCCATGCTCGCGGCCGATCACGTGCAGCATCATGTCCATTGGCGCAGTACCGCCGGAGCTGGTGTGGCGGTTGCGGTCGATGGAAAACAGGCGGGTGCTGACGCCGGCACGGGGGAAGGCTTCCTGCATCGAGGCCAGACATTCCCAGTGCACGCTGCAATCGAAGCCATCGAGCAGGCCGGCCTTGGCCAGCGCCCAGCTGCCGGTACACACCGCGCCAAGCTGGGCGCCATGGCGCGCCTGGCTCTGCAGCCACTGCACATGCTCGCGGGTAACGCTGTGCTGGATATCCACGCCGCCGCAGACGATCACCGCATCCAGGCGCGGCGCGGTGGCCAGGCTGGCGTCCGGGGTGATCTGCAGGCCGTCGCTGGCGTTTACCGGCAGGCCGCTCTGGGTCAGGGTGTGCCAGCGGTACAGCTCCTTGCCGGAGAGCTGGTTGGCCATGCGCAGCGGTTCAACCGCCGAGGCCAGGGAAATCAGGGTGAAGTTGTCCAGCAACAGAAAGCCGATGGACTGGGCTACGCAAGGCTGGGGTTGTGCCCCGTGGTTGAGCTGTGACATCGATAAAACCCTCACGCTAAGCAAAGCACGTAGTTGGGCCCTTGGTGAGACCCTATATTTTTGTATGTCCTGCCATCCATGGCGGCCACCCTTCGGGCCGTCGCTACGCGACGTTAAAAATTGCTCCAGGCAATTTTTTATGTCCCGCAATGCATGGCGGCCACCCTTCGGGCCGTCGCTACGCGACGTTAAAAACTGCTCCAGGCAATTTTTTATGTCCCGCAATGCATGGAGGCCACCCGCCGGGCCGTCGCTATGCGACGTTGAAAATTGCTCCAGGCAATTTTTAGGGTTCTGGTAGAACACGGCCCCAGAAGGCATGGATCACTGCGATACAACGCAAAGGCCATGCCTAAATTGATTGGCCGTTCAATTAAAAATATATACGGGCATCCAGCGCCTGCGCCACTAGGCGTTGGCAGGAGCGACACAAGCATGCTGTTTGCGACCGCAAAGCCCCGGGGGATGGCGCTCTTGAGCATTTCGGTAGCACTGTTGCAGTGCCCACCTGTCACCCCGCTACGCCAGGCAATACCGAGGGTAACGGAGCAGTGCCGGCGCGGCTGACCAGGCGGTCACGCCGCGCCGCGGGAATGCCCCGACCTGACCGCACCAAAGAAGTGCAAAACGGCCAGAGTGGGGCCAAAAGGACTCAACACTCGATAGCGCTGACCGCCAGCCCGCCGCGGGAGGTTTCCTTGTATTTGTCGTGCATATCGGCGCCGGTGTCGCGCATGGTGCGGATCACCCGGTCCAGCGAGATAAAGTGCTCGCCGTCGCCGCGCAGGGCCATCTGCGCGGCGTTGATCGCCTTTACCGCGGCAATCGCGTTGCGCTCGATGCACGGCACCTGCACCAGGCCGCCGACCGGGTCGCAGGTCAGGCCGAGGTTATGCTCCAGGCCGATCTCGGCGGCGTTTTCCAGCTGCTCGGGGGTGGCGCCGAGGATTTCTGCGAGGCCCGCCGCGGCCATGGCACAGGCCGAACCGACCTCGCCCTGGCAGCCCACTTCGGCGCCGGAGATGGAAGCGTTCTTCTTGCACAGGATGCCAATGGCCGCCGCCGCCAGCAGGTAGTCGACCACATTGGCCTCGCTCACCGCCGGGCTGAAGCGCACGTAGTAATGCAGCACCGCCGGGATAATCCCGGCCGCGCCATTGGTCGGCGCGGTCACCATGCGCCCGCCGGCGGCGTTCTCCTCGTTCACCGCCAGGGCGAACAGGTTGACCCACTCCATGCCGCTCAAGGTCGAGCCGATCACATTGGGCTTGCTCATTTCCTGCAGGCTGCGGTGCAGCTTGGCGGCGCGCCGCTTCACATTCAGGCCGCCAGGCAGGATGCCCTCGTGCTTGAGGCCCTGCTCGACGCAATCGCGCATGGCCTGCCACAGGCGCATCAGGCCGCTGCGGATCTCCGCCTCGCTGCGCCAGGCCTTTTCGTTGGCCATCATCAGTTCGGAAACCCGCAGACCGTGCTCCCGGCACAGCTGCAGCAGTTCGGCGGCGCTATCAAAGTCGTAGGGCAGCGCGGTGTGGTCCTGGTCCAGCTGGCCACTGGCGGCCTGCTCGGCATCCACCACAAAACCGCCGCCCACCGAGTAATAGGTGTTTTCATGCAGCAGGCTGCCGTCGCCGGCATAGGCGCCGAGCGTCATGGCGTTGGGGTGGTAGGGCAGGTTTTCCTCCAGCAGCAGCATGTCGCGCGGCCAGTCGAAGGCCACCGCGCGCTGCCCCGCCAACAGCAGCGAACCGCTGGCGAGCAGGGCGTCGATGCGCGGCGCGATGCTGGCCGGGTCGACCTGATCCGGCCATTCGCCGAGCAGGCCCATGATCACCGCGCGGTCGCTGCCGTGGCCCACGCCGGTGGCCGACAGCGAGCCGTACAGGCGCACCTGCACCCGCTCCACCCGTTCCAGCAGGCGCCGCTCCAGCAGGGCGCCACTGAACAGGGCCGCCGCCCGCATGGGGCCGACGGTATGCGAACTGGACGGGCCGATGCCGATCTTGAACAAGTCAAACACGCTGATAGCCACAACATTCTCCTAGCCTATTGCTACTGCGCACCATGATCGGGATTTAGCGCCGCCGGCGTCGTCCCACACCGACCCGGTTATGCCTAAACCCGCCACCCGACACAGCACCGCGCGCACAGCGAAACGCGACAGCAGCATTCCAGTTGCGACGCGGCGCATAGGCAGCGGGCGGGCTGTGTCGGCATGATCCGCCGGCCCATGGAGTGGCCAGCAGCAGTTCGTCTTGGCTTGCCATGCGCCCAGTCCCGCGCCGTCCAGGCCCGGAGAGCCCGTTAATTGCTGATTGGATGCGCTCGATGAAACTGCCTACCCGCTGGCTGCTTGCCGCCGCCCTGAGCACCCCACTACTGGCCCAGGCCGTGGAGCCGGCCAGTTGCGGCCTGGTGCGCTTCGCCGATGTCGGCTGGACCGATATCACCGTCACCACCGCCGTCACCCGCCTGGTGCTCGCCGACCTCGGCTATCGCACCCAGGTCAAGCGCCTGTCGGTGCCGGACACCTACCAGGCCATGCAGGACGGCAAGATCGACGTGTTTCTCGGCAACTGGATGCCGAGCATGGCCAACGACATCAAACCCTATGTGGAAAACGGCACGGTGCAGAGCCTGGGCGCCAACCTGACTGGGGCCAAATACACCCTGGCGGTCAACCAGGCGGCCCATGACGGCGGGGTGAAGAGCTTCGCCGACCTGGCCAGGTTCAAGAACGAGCTGGGCGCCAAGCTGTACGGCATAGAACCGGGCAACGACGGCAATAAGCTGATCCAGTCGATGATCGACAAGAACGCTTTCGACCTTGGCGACTTTACCCTGGTGGAGTCCAGCGAGAGCGCCATGCTGGCCCAGGTCAAGCGCGCCGAGCACCTCAAGCAGTGGGCGGTGTTTCTCGGCTGGGCGCCGCACCCGATGAACAACCAGTTGCAGATGCACTATCTGGACGGCGGCGATGAATTTTTCGGCCCCGACTATGGCGGCGCCAGCGTGCATACCAATGTGCGCACAGGCTTCGCCGAGCAGTGTGGCAACGTCACCCAGCTGCTGCGCAACCTGCGTTTCAGCCTGGAGATGGAGAACCATCTGATGGGCGCGATACTCAACCAAAACACCAACCCGCGGCGCGAAGCCAAGGCCTGGCTCAAGGCCAACCCGCAGGCGCTGGCCGGCTGGCTGCAAGGAGTCAAGCAGCGTGACGGACAAGCACCAAAAGCGACGTCGAACCTGGCCGCCAACGACTGATCCGTGGTTTCCCGGCGGATCGCGCCAGCGCCCTGGCCACGCCGGCAAACCACGGCCGACGCGGCTTGCCGCCTAGGCCGCGAGAGCAGATAGTTGATTATGATTTTTCTGCGGCCGGGCCTATGTCGCCACACAACACGTCAGCGTCGCAAACCGACAATTGCGACAACTTGAAGACTATATCGTTGAGTCAGCCGATTTCGTCGCTCTCGCCTCCCTCGGGAGGGAGAGACCGGAGCCACAGCGCCCCGGACCGAAGCATAGATAAGCGCCGCCAGCCCAGATGGCTGTCGGCCCAACAAGAAATTTTCGGATGTACGCGCACCCCGGATGGTGGTGTGTAAATCCCAAGGATTGGGCTTCGTAACACTGCCAGAGGTTTGCAAGGCGCTTTACCAGCGTGCACTGCAAGGTTCGCGACAGCACCAGCGAGTAGGCTTTATCGCCGGTGCCGTAACGGCCCCCGTGTGCGCCCTGGCAAAGTACCGGGCAGGCCTCGGAACCACGTAAACCCACACAGGCAAGAACAGTCGGCACCACCGTTCGCACGCCAGTTGGCGTACGCCCGCTTGCGCAGCACTGATCTGGATGTCTACTGAAGGGGAACCATCCCATGCAGTCTGGAAAAATCGTCGTCGAGAACCTCTACAAGGTTTTCGGCGCACAGCCACAAGAAGCCATCGACCTGCTCAGGCAGGGTTGGAGTAAAGAGCGGATTCTGGCCGAGAAAGGCGCGGTAATCGGCGTCAGCGACGTGTCGTTCAGCGTCGAGGAAGGCGAGATCTTCGTCCTGATGGGCCTCTCCGGCTCGGGCAAATCGACCCTGATCCGCCTGATCAACCGCCTGGTTGAACCCAGCGACGGCAACGTCTACATCGACGGGCAGAACGTCGCCAAGATGCCCAAGGCTGAACTGATCGACCTGCGCCGCCGCGACATGAGCATGGTCTTCCAGTCCTTCGCCCTGATGCCCTCGCGCACCGTGCTGGAGAACGCCGCCTTCGGCCTGGAAGTGGCCGGCAAGGGCCGCAAGGAGCGCGAGAAGCGCGCCATGGAAGTGCTCAAGCAGGTCGGCCTGGACACCTTCGCCCACAAGCATCCCCATGAGCTGTCTGGTGGTATGCAACAGCGCGTCGGCCTGGCCCGCGCCCTGGCCGTGGACCCCTCGATGATCATCATGGACGAGGCCTTCTCCGCCCTCGACCCGCTCAAGCGCCGCGAGATGCAGGACGTGCTGCTGGAGCTGCAGAAGACCCACCGCCGCACCATCATCTTCGTCTCCCACGACATCGAAGAGGCCATGCGCATCGGTACCCGCATCGGCATCATGGAAGGCGGCAAGCTGGTGCAGATCGGCACTCCCCAGGAGCTGATCGACAACCCGGCCAACGACTATGTGCGCAACTTCTTCCACACCGTCGACACCAACCGCTACCTCACCGCCGGCCAGCTGATGGCCGACAGCGTGCCGATCTACGTGCACAACGGCAAAGCGCCGGATGCGCAGAAGGTCTGCCAGGAACTGCAGGCGCTGGACAAGCACTACGCCTTCGTCGTCGACGAGCAGAACAGATTCCAGGGCTCCATCAGCCTGGAGAAGATCGCCCTGCTGGTGGAAGGCGGCAACAGCTGCGGCCTCGACCAACAGGTGCTCAAGCAGATCACCCCGGTGCCCCAGGACCTGCCGCTGGATCAGGTCATCGAGCGCCTGGTGGTCAACGAAGGGCCGATCCCGGTGATCGACCAGCACGGCAACTACAGTGGCGCCATCAGCAAAGGTCGTTTGCTCAGCCGCCTGCAGGGAGAGTTCCATGAGTGAGAAACAACTCGACCTGGGCAGCTGGGTCAACGACGTGGTGCAGCACCTGCTGGACAACTACAGCGAAGGCTTCGACAGCGTCGGCGCAGTGGTCAACGGCTTCTCCGAAGGCATCGAATGGCTGCTGATGCTGCCGCCGGCCTGGCTGCTGATCAGCATCTTCGTCGGCCTGGGGCTGTGGCGCATCAGCTACAAGTTCGCCATCTTCACCGCCATCTCCTTCGTGTTGATCGTGCTCACCGGCTTCTGGGAACAGACGGTGGTGACCCTCGGCCTGACCTTCTCCGCCACCCTGATCAGCCTGCTCCTAGGCGTGCCGCTGGGCATCTGGGCGGCGCGCAGCGAGCGGGTGGCGACCATTATCCGGCCGATCCTCGATTTCATGCAGACCATGCCGGCCTTCGTCTACCTGATTCCGGCGGCCATGCTGTTCGGCCTCGGCCGCGTGCCGGGGATCATCGCCACGGTGATCTTCGCCATGCCGCCGGCGGTGCGCCTGACCAACCTGGGCATCCGCCAGGTCAACAAGGAAATCATCGAAGCCGGCCAGTCGTTCGGCTGCACCCAGCGCCAGTTGCTGTTCAAGGTGCAACTGCCCAACGCCATGCCGTCGATCATGGCCGGGGTCAACCAGACCATCATGATGGCGCTGTCGATGGTGATCATCGCCTCCATGGTCGGCGCCGGCGGCCTGGGCAACGACGTACTGGCGAGCATCCAGCGCCTGGACATTGGCCTGGGCTTCGAAAGCGGCATGGCCGTGGTGCTGCTGGCGATCATCCTCGACCGCATCACCGAGAGTTTCGGTACCCCGCAAACCAAGCGCCGCACGCTGTTCGCCTGGTTCGGCGGCAAACTTCAACGTCAGTAAGCCTCAACTTTGTTCAACACAGGGAGTCGCAGATGAAAACGATAAAAACGCTCGCAGGTGTCGGCCTGCTCTCCGTTGCCATGCTGCAAAGCGCCTGGGCGCAGGAGCCTGAGAGTTGCAAGATGGTGCGCTTCGCCGAAATCGGCTGGGCCGACATCGCCGCCACCACCGGCGTGGCCATGACCCTCAGCGAAGGCCTGGGCTACCAGACGCGCAAGATCATGGCCTCGGTACCCATCGCCTTTACCGGGGTGAAGAACAAGCAGATCGACGTGTTCCTCGGCTACTGGGCGCCCTCCATGGACGCGGTGATCGAGCCGTTCACCAAGGATGGCGGGGTCAAGGTACTGCCCAAGGCCAACCTGGAAGGGGCCAAGTACACCCTGGCCGTACCGACCTACGCGGCCGAAGCCGGGCTGAAAAGCTTTGCCGATATCGCCAAGTTCAAGGACCAGCTGAACGGCAAGATCTTCGGCATCGAGCCGGGTAACGACGGCAACCTGCTGATCGACAAGATGATCAAGAGCAACCAGTTCGGCCTCGGCGAGTTCAAGATGGTCGAGTCCAGCGAAGCCGGCATGCTGGTGCAGCTGCAACGCGCAGTGAAGAAGAATGAACCCGCCGTATTCCTCGGCTGGGCCCCGCACCCGATGAACACCCAGTTCGACATCACCTACCTGGAAGGCGGTGATGACGTATTCGGCCCGGACTTCGGCGCGGCCAAGGTATTCACCGTGGTACCGCCGGATTACGAAGCGCGCTGCGCCAACGTCGGCAAGCTGCTGAACAACCTGCAGTTCACCGTGGAAATCGAAAGCCAGCTGATGGAAAAGGTGCTGGATAAAGAGAACCCGACCAAGGTCGCCGCCGACTGGATCAAAGCCAACCCGGCGATCCTCGACCAGTGGCTGGCCGGCGTGACCACCTACGACGGCCAGGACGGCATCGCCGCGGTGAAGAAACACCTCGGCATGTAAGCCAAGCACCGCGCCGCGCCCAGATATCTGTGGGCGGCGCGGTTAGCTGAAACAGCTTATTGAGCACCTCACCAGCGAAGCCACACGGCCATCGCCTGGATCGTTGTTGCCCGGATTTACCCAGCTGTACATCAAGAAACACGCAAGGCCCGCAAGAAGAACGCGCCAGTAACTCAACTGAACTGCCACTCTCACTGACGGAGCACAACCTATGCGCAACTTGAAGAACCTCTGCCTGCAAGGCCTCGGCGTCGCCGCCCTGGCCCTGGGCATGAGCACCGCCATGGCGGCGGACAAAGCCAGCCTGACCATCGGCTATGTCAACGGCTGGGACGACAGCGTCGCCGCCACCCATGTCGCCGGCGAAATCCTGCGTAGCAAGCTCGGCTACACGGTCGAACTGAAACCGGTGGAGCCAGCCATCATGTGGCAAGGCGTGGCCCGCGGCGACCTCGACGCCACCCTCTCCGCCTGGCTGCCGGCCACCCACGGCGAATACTTCGAAAAACTCAAGGACAAGGTCACGGTACTCGGCACCAACTACGCCGGCGCGAAAATCGGCCTGATCGTGCCCGACTACGTTGCCGCCAAAACCATTGCCGACCTCAACACCTACAGCAAGGACTTCGACGGCAAGATCACCGGCATCGACGCTGGCGCCGGCGTGATGCGCCGCACCGAAGAAGCCATCAAGCAATACGCCCTCAGCGAAATCAAACTGATGCCCAGCTCGGGCCCGGCCATGGCCACCGCCCTGACCCGCGCCGAAAAGAATAAGGAGGCCATTGTCGTCACCGGCTGGATTCCGCACTGGATGTTCGCCAAGTGGAACCTGCGCTTCCTCGAAGACCCGCAAAACGTCTTCGGCGCCGCCGAACACGTCGACACCGTGGCCAACCCCGGCATCACCGCCAAGGCCCCGGAAGCCGCCGCCTTCCTGAAGAAATTCTCTTGGAGCGGTGAGGAAGTCGGCGCCGTGATGCTCGCCATCACCGAAGGCGCCAAACCCGAACAAGCCGCCAAGGACTGGATCGCCGCCAACCCGGAGCGCGTGGCGAGCTGGCTTAACTAAGAGCAACAGGCTGGATAGAAAGCGGGCTTAGGCCCGCTTTTTTATGGCCAATCATCCCTGACGGCCACCCTGCGGGCCGTCGCTACGCGACGTTAAAAAGTGCTCCCGGCACTTTATTATTGCTGCTACCCCAAACCCTACCAATCGCCACATGCAACAGCTAACGGACGCAGAACCTTTCTACTGCCTGGGATTTGTTGAACTGAGTGGCCGGCTACACTGCCGCTGGCTAAAACCCGCACTTAAACAAAAAACCAGGCATGAGCATGGCCATAATCGAATACGAACTCACCATCAATGCGCCGCCCGCCGCCGTATATCAGGCATCGCAGGATTATTCGGTTAGATATCAGTGGGACCCTTTCCCCGAAAAAATCGAGCTGCTGGAGGGCGCCACCGAGGTGGGCATAGGAGTCAGGACGCGGGTTATCGCCAAATCCGGCCTAAGCATGGTGGTCGAGTTTGTTCAGGTCGCGCCACCCACAACTGCCGCCATAGTGATGACCCAGGGCCCGTCCTTTATCCGCAGCTTTGCCGGCAGCTGGGTGTTTAAGGCCGCAGACAACAATGCCACCCGGGCGAAATTCCGCTACTCGGTAAAAACCAGACTCTGGGCGATTCCACCGCTTTCCGAATTTATCGCCACGCGCTATTTCAAAAAGGCCATAGTCGCCAGGCTTAACGGCCTTAAGCAATTCTGCGAGCGCTCCGTCTAAGCAATCCCTCACGGCACTCGCCGTACTAGGCTAAAGCCCGCATATTGACCCCATAGGCCCACAAGGAGACCCGCCTAATGAATGCCCAAGCCAACCACTACGATGGTGGCTGCACCTGTCGCCATGTGCGCTACCGAGTTACCCGCGCGCCGCTGATAGTGCATGCCTGCCACTGCCGCTGGTGCCAGCGTGAAACCGGCTCGTCCTATGCGCATAACGCCCTGATCGAGGCGGATCAGGTGCAGTTGCTGGCCGGCGAAGTAGTGGTGGTCAGCACCCCCGCCGCCAGTGGCAAGGATCAGCAGATCTC
>DASUOY010000384.1:0-3392 GCA_036276395.1 Pseudomonas sp. | reverse complement strand
GTGCAGTGGCGCGGTCGGCGCGTCGATGGCCAGATCCTGGCGCAGCCAGGCGGCGACCTGCATCTGCCCCGGGTGCGGCTTGGCGGCGAACAGGCGCTCGTCGAAGTGTTCCGGATTGCCCTCCAGCGCCACCACGTTAAGTGCGGTGATACGCGTAGCCAATTTCAGCAGGTAATCGGCGCGCGAATAGGCCTGGCAGGCCAGGGCGGTCATCACCGCGGTGCCGTTCATCAGCGCCAGGGCTTCCTTGGGGCGCAGGGTCAGCGGCGTCCAGCCCAGCTCGCGGTGTACGTCGGCGGCGCTGCGGCGCTCGCCTTTAAACATCACTTCGCGCTCACCGCTCAGGGTGGCGGCAACATAGGACAGCGGGGTCAGATCGCCACTGGCGCCCACCGAGCCTTCTTCCGGGATCAGCGGCAGCACATCAAATTCGAGAAACGCCTGCAGGCGCTCCAGCAGCTCTACGCGTACGCCGGAAACGCCCTGACACAGTGACTGCAAGCGTGCGGCCAGCACGGCGCGGGTGCTGGCTTCATCCAGCAGTTTGCCCAGGCCGCAGCCGTGGAAGGTGTACAGATGGCGCGGCAGCGCCTCGACCTGATGCAGCGGCACCGCCACCACGCAGGAGTCGCCGTAGCCGGTGGTGACGCCGTAGATCACGCCTTCCTTGTCCAGCAGGCTGTCGAGAAAGCGCGCGCCCTTGGCGATCTTCTCGCGGTAGGCGGCATCGCTTTGCAGACGGGCCGGCGCGCTGCGGCTGGCCAGGGCCACGACCTGCTCGATGGACAGGTGGGCTTCGCCGAAGATCACCGGGTCAGGCTGATATGTCGTCATCTTTATTCCAGAAGGGGTAGAAGTTGAACCATTGCAGGGGGGCGCTCAGGCAGCGCTGGCCAAGGTCGTCGGCGTAGCGCTGGGCCCATTGCCGAATCACCTGTTCGCGCTCGCTGCGCTTCCATTGGATACGCTCGGCGAAGGGCTCGATGATCACCTGGTAGCGGCCGTCGATCTTTAGGCAGTTGAGCAGGTTGACCGAGCACTGCAGCAGCCCGGCCAGCAGCCAGGGCCCTTGCGGGAAGGCCGCCGGTCGGCCGAGGAAGTCCACGTTGACGTTGCGCCCGCCGTGCAGCGGCACGCGGTCGCCGGCGATCGCCAGCCATTCGCCGCGCTCCAGACGCTCGGACAATTGCAGCATGATCGCCGGGTCCAGTTCGCTGACCTGGATCAGCCGCAGGTGGCTGGCGCCGGCCTCGCCGAGCAGGCGGTTGAACTGTTCGGCGTGCTTGGTGTGTACCAGCACGTTCATTGTCACATGCTCGCCGAGTTCGGCCAGGGCGCGGCACACCTCCAGATTGCCCAGGTGCGCGCCGACCAGCATCTGCCCGCGCTCCTGGCGGTGCAGCTGGCCGCGCAGGTCGTGGGGGTCGACCAGGGTGATCTGCTCCAGGCCGAGCTTGCCGTTCCACACATCGAGCTTGTCCAGCAGGGTGTCGGCGAAGCTCATAAATTGGCGGAACACCTGGCGCCGGCTCGGGCGCAGGTCGTCGCGGCCGCTCCAGCTGGCGAGGTTGCCCTGGTACTGCCAGATGCTGCGCCGCGCCTGGGCGCCGAACAGAAAGAAGTACAGCACTATGGCGTGGATCAGCGGGCTGATCAGGCGCCGGCCGAGCAGGCGCGTCAGCACCGCGGTGAGCTTCATCAGCGCATAGCTGCCGCGCTCGCGCTGGCTGGCCCAGTGCACGGCCTTGCGTCCGCTCATGCCTGCCACCTGCGCCAGAGGATCAGCGGCGCGCGCAGCAGCATGCCAAAGAACAGCTTGGCGTGCATCTTGGAGATCAGCGCGTTGTCGTGCCACAGGCGAAAGTGCGACAGGCCATCCAACGGGTAGTGCACCTTGGTCGGCAGCCAGCGCATTGGCTGGTTGCGCCAGGCCAGGCGCACCAGGATCTCGGTGTCGAAATCCATGCGTTTACCGATGTTCACCGAGTCGATCAGCGCCAGGGTGGCCGGCAGCGGGTATACGCGAAAGCCGCACATGGAGTCGCGGATCGCCAGCGACAGGCTGTTGATCCACACCCACACATGGGTCAGGTAGCGGGCGTAGAGGCGGCCTTTCGGCACGCTGTCGTCGTATTGCGGGTAGCCGCAGATCAGCGCCGCCGGTTCGGCTTGCGAGGCGTGGATAAAGTGGCCGATGTCGGTGAGATCGTGCTGGCCGTCGGCGTCCACCTGCAGCGCGTGGCTGAAACCCAGGCGCGCCGCTTCGCGCAGGCCGGCCATTACCGCGCCGCCCTTGCCCTGATTGACCGCCAGGCGCAGCAGATAGGTATCGGGCTGGGTGGCCAGCTGATCCATTACTGCCGCGCAGACGGGGCTGGAGGCATCGTCCACCAGTACGCAGGGCAGGCCGGCGTTATGCAGCGCGGCGACCACCAAAGGTAGTGCGTGCTCATGGTTATAGACCGGAATCACCGCGCAGGGCTTATGCACTGGCGGCCCCCAGCAGGATGCGCCCGGACGAGCAGGCCGCTTCGCCGTTGCGGAAGGCGAAGTACAGCTTGCCGCGCGCCGCGTCGAAACGCAGGCTCAGTTGCAGACGGTCGCCGGGGCGCACCAGTTGCTGGAACTTCAGCACTTCCATGCCGCAGAAGCGCGGCGGCAGGTCGGTGATCAGGCGGCGCGCCAGTTGCTGGGCCCAGTCGACCTGCACCACCCCAGGCAGCACCGGGGTCTGCGGGAAGTGGCCGGTAAAGTGGGCCAGGTCCAGGGGCACGTCTAGCTCCAGCAGCCATTCGCCGTCCTGTTCGATGGCCGAGCGCGGCTCGACCTGGGTGGGTCGCGGCGCGGCCAGCAGCGCCTCGACCTCGGCCTGAGGCAGCTTGCCCTGGCTGTTGTAGGGCAGCTGGGCGAGCAGGCGCCAGCGCCGTGGCAGGGCGATGGCCTCGCAGTGCTCGATCAGATGGCGGCGCAGGGTTTCGGTGAGGTTCTTGCGCCCCTGGTTGCGCAGCGCGTGCAGGCCGGCGGGGCTGAGTGCGACCAGGGCGCCGAGATAGGCGCGGCCTTGTTGCACCACGCCGAGGCGCGCATCGCTCAGCCATTCGTGGCTGCTCAGCGCCTGCTCCAGCATGGGCAGGGAGATGCGTTTTTCTTCCAGCTTGATAATCCGGTCCAGGCGCCCGCGCAGGGCGAAGCGGCCATCGGCCTGCAGTTCCACCGCATCGGCGGTTTGCTCGCGGTGGCCGGCGGGCAGGTAGGGCGAGGTCAGGTGCAGGGCGCCTTCGCCGTTCTGCCCCAGTTCGACCCCGGCAAAGGGCGTCCACAGCTCGCCGCCCTGGCGCCAGGCGATGCCGCCGGTTTCCGAGCTGCCGTAGATTTCCGTGGGCCATTGGCCA
>DASUOY010000383.1:0-4503 GCA_036276395.1 Pseudomonas sp. | reverse complement strand
GGCAACAATGCACCGGACCCCAGCTGGCCGTTGTACCGCTCGTTTCTGCGCATGATCGACTTTATCGCCGGCATGACCGACAGCTACGCTACTGAAATGGCCCGCGAGATGACTGGCCGCTCAAGCCCGGTGTAAGCCATGAAACAACTCCTGCGGCAAAGCTTCAGCTGGCATCCCGGGCCCCCGGCCTGGGGCCCGGCCGTGGTCGCCGGCCTGGGCTGCGCCCTCCCGCTGCAGCTTGGCCTGTTCAGCGGTCATCCGGGCTTTCTCTGGGCCTCGGCCGGGGCCTTCCAGGCCGCCCAGGCCAGCCCCCTGCACCGCCTCGGCATGCTGCGCATGCTGATGCTCTGTGGCCTGGGCGCTGTCAGCGCGGGCCTGGGCTTCTGGGCGGCCAACCAGCCCTACGCAAGCTTCGTCATCTTCGCCGCCTTCGGCTTTCTCCTCGCCTGGCTGCAACGCTTTGGCAGCGAAGCCGGCAAGCTGGGTATCGGCCTGGCCATCTGTCTGTGCCTGGGGCAAGGCCAGTACGGCCTGGGCAACCTCAACAACCCCTATGCCATCGCCATGCTGTTTATCCTCGGCGGGCTCTGGGTGATGCTGCTGGCCTTCGGCCTGCGCGGCCTGCATGGCCTGCGCATGTGGCCGTACATGCCGCGCTTCATCAGCATTTTCAAGGTGCTCAAACGCCACGCCAAGCGTCTGCCGCAACAGCAATGGCGCCTGCATGCACTGGGCTGCACCCTGGCCTTCGCCCTGGCCGGCTTGCTGGTCAACCTGGCGGGACTGGAACGCGGTTACTGGCTAACCCTGACCGTGGTCACCACCTTGCAACTGGACTTCCAGGGCAGCCTGGTGCGCGCCATGCAATCGGTGCTGGCCAGCGTGGCCGCCGCCGGCCTGTTGATCCTGCTTGGCCACAGCCTGCAGAGCCCGCTGCTGATGGTCGCCACCCTACTGCCCCTGATCACCCTCAGCCGCGCCGTACAAGCCAACAACTATGGCCTGTTCGTGCTGCAAACCACGGTGTGCTTCGTGCTGCTGGCGGAAAGCCTGGCGCAGGACTGGCACCTGGCCGAGGTGCGCCTGCTCAATGCCCTGTTCGGCGTGGTACTGGCGCTGTTTATCGCCCTGCTGGTGCATGGCCTGCGCCAGCTGCTGAACAATCGCCAGCAGCGCGTGCCGGCAGACCCGCCACTGCCTTGAAGCCGCGGCCGGGTGACAGCGGCTTCAACCCGGCCTGCCCTTTTGCCGTCCCTTCACTATGCTTTGCAGCGAAGAGCCGCAAGATCAAGGAGTGAGGCGTATGCCCGATAACGTTCAAGTGCGTCAGCGACGAGTGCCACTGCATATCCATATCAGTGCACTGTTCACCCTTCTGCTTCTGCTCACCGGCATCGCCCTAGGCGTCTTCAACTACAACCAAACCACCCAGATCATCTTCTCCAGCAGCAACAGCCTGTTCCAGCGCATCAAGCAGGAAGTGCAGCAGGACCTGGTGCAGACCTACCAGCCGATTCGCCACCTGCTCAGCCTGCTGGCCCTGCATGAAGGCACCCAGGCGACCACCCTGGACACCCGCCTGGCCTTGCTCCAGCCCATGGTGCAGGCCCTGCGCGACAACCCCAAGCTGGCTTCGCTGTACCTGGGCTATGCCGATGGCGACTTCTTTATGGTCCGCCCGCTGCGCAGCGACAGCCTCAAGCAGCGCTTCGACGCCCCGCCCAAGGCCGCCTTCCAGGTCTGGTCGATCGACCGCACGAGCAGCGGCATCCAGGCCGACTACCTGTTCTTCGATGGCTCGCTGAACCTGCTCAGCCGCCGCCAGCGTTTAAAGGAAGACTACGACCCGCGCCAGCGCAGCTGGTACAGCAGCGCCCGCGCCGATGGCGGGCAGATCACCACCGCGCCCTATGTGTTCTTTTCCACCGCCGAGGTCGGCACCACCCTGGCCAGACGCGCCGGCCTGACCACGGTACTGGCCGCCGACCTGACCCTGGCGGACCTCTCCGAGACCCTGGCCAAGCACAAGGTCACGCCCTCCACCGAGGTGATACTGTTCGACCCCCAGGGCAATGCCGTGGCCTACCCGCAGGCGAGCCGCCTGGTGAGGGACGACGGCACGCCGCACCTGACCCAGGTCAGCGAACTCAGCCCGACCTTTGCCGCCCTGCTCGCCAGCGGCCCCGACCGGCCACAGCAGGAGACCCTGGAACTGCATAAGCGGCGCTGGGTGGTATCACGCAACCATATGCAGGAAGGCGGCCCCCAGGGCCTGCACCTGGCGTTGCTGGTACCGGAGGACGAGCTGTTGGCCGATGCCTACCGCATCCGCTGGCAAGGCGCGCTGGTCACCCTGACCACCCTACTGCTGTGCCTGCCGCTGGGCTGGCTCAGCTCCAGAATCATCGCCAAACCCCTGCGCGCCCTGGTGCTGGAGGCCGAGGCGATCCGCCGCTTCGATTTCGCCTACCCGGCCAGCGGCCGCTCGCCGGTGCTGGAAGTCGATCAACTGGCCGTGTCCATGGCGCGCATGAAAGAAACCATTTCCAGCTTTCTGGAGATCGCCGCCAGCCTCTCCGCGGAAACTCGCTTCGACACGCTGCTCAAACGGGTGCTGGAAGAAACCGTGGAGATCAGCGAAGCCCACGGCGGCCTGATCTACCTCAGCGAGAATGGCCAGCTCGAACCCCACGGCCTGTTTATCAACGGCCAACAGCACAGCCTGGGCAAACATGGCCTGAGCAACTATGCCATCGGCGCCGAGCAGATCCCCGAGTGGCTGCGCCAGCCGGCCAGTGGCGGCGGCAGCACGGTTACCTCGATCGGCTACGACCAGGCCGGGGATTTCCAGAGCCTGCTGCAAACCCTCGATTGCCCACGCGTGCACCTGGTCGCCACCGGCCTGCATAACCGTCAGGGCGACACTCTGGGGGTGTTGCTGCTGCTCCACCGCGACCTCGGCGACGAAGCCGACCGGGCCATGCTGCGCCCCGAACGCATCGCCTTCGTCGAGGCGGTGTCCGGCGTCGCCGCCCTGTGCATCGACAGCCAGCGCCTGCTGGAACGGCAGAAACAACTGCTGGACGCCTTTATCCAGCTGATCGCCGGCGCCATCGACGCCAAGAGCCCCTACACCGGCGGGCACTGTCAGCGCGTGCCGGAAATCACCCTGATGCTCGCCCGCGCCGCCGCCGCCAGCGACGAGCCCGCCTTTGCCGACTACCAGCCCAGCGATGAAGACTGGGAAGCCCTGCATATCGCCGCCTGGCTGCATGACTGCGGCAAGGTCACCACCCCCGAATATGTGGTGGACAAATCGACCAAGCTGGAAACCCTCTACGACCGCATCCATGAAGTGCGCATGCGCTTCGAGGTACTCAAGCGTGACGCCTGGATCGATTACTGGCAGGGCTGCGCCCAGGGCGGCGATGCCGCGCAACTGGCCGATCTGCGCGATAAGTTGCTGAGCGCCCTGGATGAGGAATTCGCCTTTGTCGCGCGCAGCAACCTGGGCGGCGAAGCCATGGCCGAAGCCGACCTGCAGCGCTTGCAGCAGATCGCCGCGCGCACCTGGCTGCGCACCCTGGATGATCGCCTCGGGGTGTCCTGGGAAGAGGGCCAGCGCCAGCAGCGCAACCCGGCGGCTCAGCTGCCAGTGGAGGAACGCCTACTGGCCGACAAGCTGGAGCACCTGATCGAACGCCCAGCCGGCGAGATCATCCCGCCCGACAACCCCCTGGGCTTCAAGCTGGACGTGCCGGCGCACAAGTTCAACCGCGGCGAACTGCACAACCTGAGCGTCACCCGCGGCACCTTGACCGGCGAGGAACGCTACATCATCAACCACCACATAGTGCAGACCATCCTGATGCTCAACCGCCTGCCCTTCCCGCCGCATTTGCGCAATGTTGCGGAGATCGCCGGTGGTCACCACGAGAAGATGGATGGCAGCGGCTACCCGAAACGTCTGAGCCGCGAGGACATGAGCCTGCCGGCGCGGATGATGGCGATTGCCGATATCTTCGAAGCGCTGACGGCGGTGGATCGCCCGTACAAGAAAGGCAAGCTGCTGTCCGAATCGCTCGGCATCATGGCGGGCATGTGCAAGGGCGCGCATATCGATGCGCAGCTGTTCGAGCTATTCGTGCGCAACAAGATCTACCGCGACTACGCGGAACGCTTTCTTGGCAGGGAGCAGATCGATGCAGTGGACGAGGCCGCCATATTGGCCAAAGCTGGCCTGACGAGCTGAACGGGGAAGGGAAAAACAGCGGTGAAGCAGGCGCGTTGCCTGCTTCACCGACGGATCAGGCCTGATTGATCGGGCAGTCCGGGTACCACACATCGAGCAACGGGCTGGCAGTGAAGTCAACCAGCTCGCCACGGCCCTTGAGCCAGGCTTCAACGGCAGCGCGCTGTTCGGCGTTGACCGAGCCACGCTTGGACAGGCACACCAGACCGAAGTCATCGCCGCCGACATAGCCCAGGCCGTTGGCGGTCATG
>DASUOY010000382.1:0-16183 GCA_036276395.1 Pseudomonas sp. | reverse complement strand
CCCGCGAACCCCTGGGGGTGATCGGCGCCGTGGTGCCGTGGAACTTCCCCCTGGATCTGGCCGCCTGGAAGCTGGCTCCGGCTTTGGCCGCCGGCAACAGCGTGGTGCTCAAGCCCGCCGAGCAGTCGCCCTTCTCCGCCCTGCGTCTGGGCCAGCTGGCACTGGAGGCCGGCCTGCCGGCAGGCGTGCTGAACGTGGTGCCGGGCCTAGGCGAGACCGCCGGCAAGGCCCTCGGCCTGCATATGGACGTGGACTGCCTGGCCTTTACCGGCTCCACCGAGGTGGGCAAGTACTTTATGGCCTACGCGGCGCAGTCCAACCTCAAGCAGGTGTGGCTGGAGTGCGGCGGCAAGAGCGCCAACCTAGTGTTCGCCGACTGTCAGGACCTGGACCTGGCAGCAGAGAAAGCCGCCTTCGCGATCTTCTTCAACCAAGGCGAAGTCTGCTCGGCCAACTCGCGCCTGCTGGTGGAGCGCTCGATTCACGATGAGTTCGTCCAGCGCCTGATCGCCAAGGCCCAGCAGTGGCAACCGGGCGACCCGCTAAACCCGGCCAGCCGCGCCGGCGCCATAGTCGACGCGCGCCAGGCCGAGCGCATCATGGGCTTTATCGACCGCGCGCAGAGCCAGGGCGCCACCCTGGTCTGCGGCGGCCAGCGCCTGAGCGTGGGCGGCTCGGACAGCTTTATCCAGCCGACCATCTTTACCGGCGTCACGCCGGACATGCAGCTGGCCCGCGAGGAAGTGTTCGGCCCGGTGCTGGCCGTTATCCCCTTCGACAGCGAAGAGCAGGCCATCGCCCTGGCCAACGACAGCCAGTACGGCCTAGCCGCCTCGCTGTGGACCGACGACCTCAACCGCGCCCACCGGGTGGCCAAGCGCCTGCGCGTCGGCACCGTGTCGGTGAATACCGCGGACGCCCTGGATGTCTGCACCCCGTTCGGCGGCTGCAAACAGTCCGGTTTCGGCCGCGACCTGTCGCTGCATGCCTTCGACAAATACAGCCTTCTGAAAACCACCTGGTTCCAGCTGCGCGCCTGATCTTGAGAAGCGCGGCGGCGACCTGACCCGCGCCCGTGCGCGGCAGGGTCACAGATGCTGCCCTGGTTCTGAAGGGGCGCGGCACGTCCGCGCGAGCCACCACCCAAGTTCCACCTCGCACAACAATAAAATCGCAGGAGAACACCGCATGTACGATCCCGATATCACCATGGCACCCCCTCAGGCCGAGGGCGTCCAGGCCAGAGGCAAGTTCAGCAAGAGTCTGGGGCTCGGTGCCCTGTTGTCGGTCTCCATTGGCCTGGTGGTTTCCCAGGGCGTGATGGTGCTGATGCTGCAAGGCGCGGGCATCGCCGGCGTGGGCTTTCTGATTCCGCTGTTTATCGCCTTTCTGCTGGCCCTGACCTACATCTTCTCCTTCGCCGAACTGTCGCTGATGATCCCCCGCGCCGGCAGCCTGAGCAGCTACACCGAGGTGGCCCTGGGGCATTTCCCGGCGATCGTCTCGACCTTCTCCGGCTACGTGGTGGTGGCGATGTTCGCCCTCTCGGCAGAACTGCTGCTGCTCGACCTGATCATCAACCAGGTCTATCCCGGGGTGTTCCCGCATATGAGCATCGCCTTCGGGGTGCTCGTGCTGTTCAGCCTGCTCAACCTGCTCGGTATCGATATCTTCGCCCGCCTGCAGACCGCCCTGGCCACGGTGATGGTGATCGTCCTGCTGGCCCTGGGCCTGGCGGCGATTAGCGGCAGTGGTAGCGAACCGGCGCTGAGCGCCAGCCTGCCGCAGGACTGGAACCCGCTGGGCGCCGGGGTGCTGACCCTGGTAGCACTGGCCATCTGGGGCTTCGTCGGCGCCGAGTTCGTCTGCCCGCTGGTGGAGGAGTCGCATCGCCCCGAACGCAACATTCCCTGGGCGATGATCATCGGCGTGTCGGTGATCTTCGTCACCATCGCCCTGTATGCCATCGGCGCACTGTATTACGTACCGCAGGACAAGCTGGCCAGCGACTCACTGCCGCACTTCCTGTACGCCACCGCGCTGTTCGGTGAAACCGGCAAGCACGTGCTGGTGATCGCCGCGCTCACCGCCACCTGCAGCACCCTCAACACCTCGCTGGCGGCCATCCCGCGCATGCTCTACGGCATGGCGCAGAACGGCCAGGCCTTCCCGCAGTTCAAGCTGCTCAGCCGTGGCTTCAACACGCCCTGGGTGGCCGTGCTGTTCGTCGCCGCCATCACCGGTATTCCGGTGCTGTTTATGGGTGACAATCCGGGCGCGATCAACCTGCTGCTGATCGCCGCGGCCATCGCCTGGCTGCTGGCCTATATCGTCTGCCACCTGGACGTGATCGCCCTGCGTCGCCGTTATCCGCACCTGGCGCGCCCGTTCAAGACGCCGTTCTACCCGCTGCCACAGCTGCTCGGCATCGCCGGCATGCTGGTGTCGATCTACTACGCTTCGCCGACCCCGGAGATGGCCGCGTCCATCTTCACCAGCGCCGGCGTGGTGCTGGGCCTGGTGTCGCTGATCGCCGTAGTGTGGATCAAACTGGTAATGCGCAAACCGCTGTTCACCCCGGTGCCGCTGGACGAGGTTCTGGCGCGCAAATGAACTACCGCCGGGGCGACTCATTGGCACCCCGGCCATTCAACAACACGTAAATAGGCGAGGCCGCTGTCATGACACTCCCCCAGAACCCCACCCGTACCACCCGTGATTACCAGGCGCTGGATGCGGCCCACCATATCCATGCCTTTGTCGACCAGAAGGCGCTCAACGCCGAAGGCCCGCGCGTGATGGTGCGCGGCGAGGGCCTGTACCTCTGGGATAACGACGGCAAGCGCTACCTCGACGGCATGTCCGGGCTGTGGTGCACCAACCTCGGCTACGGCCGCCAGGATCTGGTCAAGGCCGCGGCCAAGCAGATGGAGCAGCTGTCGTACTACAACATGTTCTTCCACACCACTCACCCGGCGGTGGTGGAACTGTCGGAAACCCTGTTCAGCCTGCTGCCGGGCCACTACAGCCACGCCATCTACACAAACTCGGGCTCGGAAGCCAACGAGGTGCTGATCCGCACCGTGCGCCGCTACTGGCAGACGCTCGGCAAGCCTGAGAAGAAGGTGATGATCGGCCGCTGGAACGGTTACCACGGCTCCACCCTGGCCGCCACGGCCCTGGGCGGGATGAAATTTATGCACGAGATGGGCGGCATGCTGCCGGATATCGCCCATATCGACGAACCCTACTGGTACGCCAATGGTGGCGAGCTGAGCCCGGCAGAATTCGGCCGGCGCTGCGCCCTGCAACTGGAAGAGAAGATCCTCGAACTGGGCGCGGCAAACGTCGCCGGCTTTATCGCCGAACCCTTCCAGGGCGCTGGCGGCATGATCTTCCCGCCGGAAAGCTACTGGCCGGAGATACAGCGCATCTGCCGCCAGTACGACGTACTGCTGTGCGCCGACGAGGTGATCGGTGGTTTCGGCCGTACCGGCGAGTGGTTTGCCCACCAGCACTTCGGCTTCCAGCCGGACACCCTGTCCATCGCCAAGGGCCTGACCTCGGGCTATGTGCCCATGGGCGGTTTGGTGCTCTCCAAGCGCATCGCCGAGGTGCTGGTGGAGCAAGGCGGGGTATTCGCCCACGGCCTGACCTACTCCGGGCACCCGGTGGCGGCCGCCGTGGCCCTGGCCAATATCAAGGCGCTGCGCGACGAAGGCGTGGTCAGCCAGGTCAAGGACGATACCGGCCCCTACCTGCAGCAGTGCTTGCGCCAGGTGTTCGGCGAACATCCGCTGGTCGGCGATATCCAGGGCACTGGCCTGGTCGCCGCCCTGCAGTTCGCCGAGGACAAGGCCAGCCGAAAGCGCTTCGCCAATGAAGGCGACATCGCCTGGCGCTGCCGCACCATCGGCTTCGAGGAAGGCCTGATCATCCGCTCCACCCAGGGCCGCATGATCATGGCCCCGGCCCTAGTGGCCGGGCGCCTGGAGCTGGACGAGCTGGTGGAAAAAACCAAGCGCGCGGTGGACCGCACCGCCATGGAGCTGGGCCTGCTGTAGCGGCCGCGACAACCCAGAGCGGTGCCCATGGCGCCCCCTAGACGACGAGGCCCGGTCGCAGCGATGCGCCCGGGCCTTCGTCCGTCAGCGGCTCAAGCGTCCGGGTCTTGCAGGTACTCGGCAAAGAAGCGGTCCAGTTGACCGTCGTACCGGTCGAGGCTGTACAGGGTGTCGGCGGCCAGCAGGTCGAGCAGGATCAGGCCATTGACGCTGGAGTCCTGCTCGGCGGCGGCGCGCAGACGCTGGGCCATGCCCAGGTTGACCTGACGCAGGTTGCGATAGGCCTCGCGCAGGCCGGCCAACTCCCAGTCCGCAGTCAAACCATGCTGGTTACGCAGGTGCTGGCCCAGCAGGTAGCTGCCCAACACCCGGAACAATGTCTCGTCACTGCCGCTGAAGGGCTGGTGGAACCAGGCCATGGCCTTGAGCAGGCGCGTATGCGGGCAGCCGCTGGCCGCGCCTATGGCCCCCAAGAGGGAGCCGGCCGCGCGCTGCAAGGTGGTGTGCTGGCGGATTTCCCGGTCGCGCCAGAACACCTGCACATCCACCGGTTCGAAGGAAGAATGACTGGCCAGCATGCTCACCGGTTGCTGCAAGGCCGCGGCAAAGGGGCAGAGTTGCACCTCGCCGGCCGCCAGCGGGCAATGGCCACACTGCTGGAACTCCAGGCGGGTCCAGGCGGCCGTTGGCGCAGGCGCAGGCGCGCCTTCCAGAGCCACGTGGTGCTCGACGCTATGGCCGTCAGCAAAGGTGAAGCGGTAGCTGATAAGCCTGTCATTCAGGGCCGGCGACATGGTCTAACCTGAGGTATCGACAAGTAACTGCAAGTAGTGGCACCTCGCCATATTTTGGCGAGTTTATGGCGTCTGTATTCTGGCAGTTCCGGGTGGTTCGACTAATACTCTAGCCCAGAAGCCGGCTCTTGCCGCCAAAGGGAGCAGCAAATGCAAGGACTCACGGTACAACTGCTCGAAGCCCTGATCGGCAAGATCGATCTGGGCATCATAGTGCTCGACTCGCAACTGCATATTCGCTACTGGAACGCCTTTATCGCCACGCGCTGCAGCATCCCCCTGGAACAGGCCCGCGGGCGGGCGCTGACGGAAGTGTTCCCGGAGGCCGCCAGCAAGGACTTCAACGACTACGTCGAACTGGCCCGCGACAACGCCGAACACGTCTACAAGCACTGGTTCGACAGAGCGCCGCCCATCCACCTGCAACCCCTGAGCGAGGAGCCCGAGCGGCTGACCCTGCAGAGCACCCTGTTCTTTCCCTTCAGCAGTGCGGACGGCGAGCAGTACTTCGGCCTGGTGGTGTACGACACCAACGCCGTGACCCAGGCCAACGAGCAGCTCAAGGCCGCGCTCAGGGCCCTGGGGCGCAAGCAGGCCGAACAGGATCAGCTGCTGCGCAAGCTGGAAACCGCCAACAGCCAGCTGCTGCAATCGGAAAAAATGGCGGCCATCGGCCAGTTGGCCGCGGGGGTCGCCCATGAGATCAACAACCCCATCGGCTATGTGTTCTCCAACCTGAAAACCCTCGACGGCTATGTCCAGGCCCTGCTCAAGATCATCGACGCGGTGGAGGGCGTGGCCAGCCTCGACGAGCTGCGCCTGCTCAAGCGCAACCTGGAATACGACTATATCCGCGGCGATGTGGCGGCATTGATCAGCGAGTCGGAAGACGGCATCGACCGGGTCAAACGCATCATCAGCGCGCTCAAGGACTTCTCCCATATCGAGGAGGAGGAATTCCGCCGCGCCGACCTGCACCGCGGCCTGGACACCACCCTCAACGTGGTCAACAACGAGCTCAAGTACAAGGCCGAGGTGATCAAGGAATACGGCGAGCTGCCCGAGGTCGAGTGCATCCTGTCGCAGATCAACCAGGTGGTGATGAACCTGCTGGTCAATGCCGCCCATGCCATCGAGCAGTTCGGCCGTATCACCCTGCGCACCGGCCGCGAGGGCGACTGGGTATGGCTTGAGGTGGAGGACAACGGCGCCGGCATGGAAGCCAAGCTGATCAACCGCATCTTCGAGCCCTTCTTTACCACCAAGCCGGTGGGCAAGGGCACCGGCCTGGGCCTGGCGCTGTCGTACAACATAGTGCAGAAGCATAACGGCCGGATCGAGGTGCACAGCGAGCCGGGCTGCGGCACGCGCTTTCGCATCCACCTGCCGATCGACCAGCCCGGCAGCGCGGACACCGGGCGCGCATGACCATGAGCGCCGCGCAGAATCAGTTGATCGCCACCCTGCTGCTGGTCGATGACGAGGAGAACATCCTCAACAGCCTGCGCCGTATCCTGCGCAGCGAACCCTATGCGCTGCTGACCTGCAACGACGGCGAAAGCGCCCTGGCGCTGCTCGAACAGCACCCCGTCGACCTGGTCATCTCCGATGCGCGCATGCCCGGCATGGACGGCGCCAGCCTGCTGGCCCAGGTGCAGCAGCGCTGGCCGAACTGCATGCGCATCCTGCTGACCGGCTATGCCGACCTGACCACCACGATCAAGGCGATCAACCAAGGGCAGATCTACCGCTATATCAGCAAGCCCTGGGACGATCACGAGCTGCGCCTGATCATCCGCCAGGCCTTGGCCTTCCAGCATTCCGAGCGCGAGCGCGAGCGCCTGGAGGCCCTCACCCGCGAGCAGAACCAGCGCCTGCAGGAGCTCAACGCGACCCTGGAACAACGGGTGCGTGACCGCACCGCCGAACTGGAACAGACCGCCGACATGCTCGACCTGGCCTACGCCGAGCTGCGCAGGAGCTATGTCACCGCCACCGAAGTGTTCGCCAACCTGGTCGGCCAGCGCCTGAGCAAGGAGCGCCAGACCAACACCCAGGTCATCGCCCTGGCCAGGGCCTTCGCCGACTTCCAGCAACTCGACGAGAGCACCAGCCACGACCTGGCCATGGCTGCGGCGCTGTACAACATCGGCAAGCTGACCTGGGACGACCATCTGCTGGAGCGCCCCGCCGACCTGCTGTACAAGGAGGAACGCAGCCGCTACCGGCAATACCCGATAGTCGGCGAAAGCCTGCTGATGGCCCTGGAACCGGTGCAGGATGCCGGCCGCCTGATCCGCCATCACCAGGAGCGCTGGGATGGCCAGGGCTACCCCGACCACTTGGTGGGCGAGGTCATTCCCATCGGCTCGCGCATGCTCAAGCTGGCGGTGGACTTTATCGAGCTGCAGCGCGGCCTGATTCTGGAACGCCGGCTAAGCCGCGACGAAGCCCTGCTGCTGATGCAGAAATACGCCGGCAAGCTCTACGACCCGCTGCTCTGCGCGCGGTTTATCGAACTCTGTACCACCCTCGCCCCGGACCTGGCCCTGGCCGACGCCAGCATTATCGCCCTGGACACCCGCCGCCTGGAGCCAGGCATGGTGCTGGCGCGCAATCTCCATGCGGAAAACGGCATGCTCCTGCTCAACGAGGGCAAAGCCCTGACCCGCCTGCTGATCGACAAGCTGCTGGCCTTCGAGGCCTCCGACGGGGGGCACTACACCCTGTTCGTGCGCAAACCCGCAGCCGCCAGCGCGGCCGACGATGGAGAGGCGAAATGATCAAGATCCAACTGCTGGACGACGAGCCGCATATCCTCAGCGCCTTGCAGCGGGTGCTGCATCCACACCACTGGGACGTGCATACCTTCAGCGACGCCCAGGCGGCGCTGGAGGCACTCACCGAGCACGAATACGCGGTGATCATCTCCGACTACCAGATGCCCAACCTGGACGGCGTCACCTACCTGCAATTCGCCAAGCAACGCCAACCCCACGCCATCCGCATGATGCTCAGCGCCCATGGCGACCGCCAGTCGATGATGCAGGCGATCAACCGCGCCGAGGTCTACCGCTTCCTGTCCAAGCCCTGGGACGACTACGAGCTGGAGGCCGCGCTGAAATCGGCCATCGACCTCTACCTGCTGCGCTTCGAGAACCAGCGTCTGCTGGCCCAGGTGCGCAGCCAGCAATCGGCCATCGAGCAGCAGGAGCAGGAACTGCTGCGCCTGGAAGCCGAACACCCCGGCATCACCCGGGTCAAACGCGATGCCCAGGGCCGCGTGCTGCTCGACCTCGACGAGCTGGACGAGTCCGAGCGCAGCGACTAGCAGCACCGCACGGCACACGCATAGCCGCCTGGGGCTGATCAGGACTTACAGGAGTAGCCATGCAGACCCGCCATCTGATCATCGCCGCCTATCTGCACGTGCTGGCATTCGCCATGCTCGGCATGGGCGCGATCAGCCTGCTCGGCTACCTGCAACTGGCCCAGCCCAGCCTGCACAACATAGTGCTGCTGCCCGACAGCGCCATCATGTCGATGCTGATGGGCGGCCTGATTCTCGCCGCCACCCGCCGGGCCATGGCCGCGGCCAGGCTGCTGACGGCCCTGCTGGTGGCGCTGATGCTCTACAGCCTGCTGCACAACCAGCTGGCGGGCGGCGCGGATATCGGCCAGTCCTGGCTCAGCGGCTTTACCCGCATGCGCAGCGTGCTGGCGCTGTGCATGCTGGTGGCCAGCGTCGGCCTGTACCTGAGCCTCACGGCCAGGGGTAAAGGCTACGCCCAGTTGATCGGCGGCCTGCTGGTGCTGCTCGCCCTGCTCGCCCAGCTGGCCGACAGCTGGGCGCCGCTGCAGCGGCTGAACCTAGGCTTCAAATACAGCGCCACCCATGTCGCCAACCTCTTCACCCTGTGCCTGGGCCTGGCCACTATCCTGCTGGCCCGCCGCCCGCACGGGGAACACGGCCTGCTCGACCGCCGCACCCTGCTCGCTGGCCTTGTCGCCACCCTGCTGGCCTGCAGCAGCTGGTACCTGCTGAGCCGGCAGGCCATCCAGAGCATCAGCCGCGACAGCGAACTGCTGCTGAACAAGATGGCCCTCGCCACCAGCGCGGACGTGCACAAACATCTGGCCCTGCTCAAGCGCATGACCGAACGCTGGCAGAACCTGGGCGGCATGCCCTCCGCCAGCTTCTGGCAGCAGGAAGCGCGCAGCTTCCTGCGTGACTTCCCCAACCTGCAGGCCATCGCCATTCTCGATCAACACCTCGCCCCGCCCCGGCTGGAGGCACGCACCCCGGCCCAGGCCCTGTGGCTGCAGAGTTTTCTGACCGACGATGCCGAACAGGCCTGGCTGCAGCAGGCCCGTAGCGGCACCCAGGCGCAGCTCAGCCATACCCGCAGCGTTGCCGAGGACGGCGGGCGCAACGCCCTGCTCGCCCACCCCCTGCACCTGCCCGGGCAGGCGCCGGCCCTGCTGGTGGCCAGCCTGAATATCTCGGCCGAGCTGAACAACCTGCTGAGCACGGAATTAAGCGGTTTTGTCGTGCTGGCCCATGAAGGCGAGCACCTGCTGTACAACTCAAGCCCACAGCCGCCGCGCTTCAGCACCCCGGTCAGCCAGCACAGCCTGCTGCTGCCCCACGGCCAGACCTGGCAGCTCAACGCCTATCTCGACTCGCCCAAGGCCCTGCAAGGCGCCAAACACCTGGCCAGCCTGACCCTGCTGTTCGGCCTGGCCTTGAGCTTCTTCCTGATGCTCAGCCAGCGCCTGGCCTGGCTGGCCACGGCCCATGCGCGGCAGCTGGAGCAGGCCAACCTGGAGCTGCAGACCAGCCTGGCGCAGCAGTTGCGCATGCACAACCTGAACCAGCGGATCATGCAGTTCACCCTCGATGTGCTCTGTTCGATCGACCACCAGGGGCGCTTCCAGGAGCTCAGCCCGTCCTGCGAAAAGCTCTTCGGCTACACCCAGCAGGAACTGCTCGGCCGTGCCCTGATCGATCTGGTAATAGCCGAGGATCGACCGCACACCCGCGAGCAAATCGCCGCCTGCATGCAGAGCGGCGTCAACCCGCCCCTGCGCAACCGCTGCCGCCATCGCAACGGGCGCATCCTCCATGTGCTGTGGTCCGTCGACTGGTCGGCCGAGGCACACAGCCTGTTCGCCGTGGCCCATGACATCACCCCGTTGCTGGAACACGAGGCCCAGGTCGAAAGCCAGCGGGAAATCCTCAGCATGATTTCCAATGACCGGCCCCTGACGGAAACCCTCGAAGCCCTCTGCCTGATGGTCGAAGGCCTGCAACCCGGGGCCCTGTGCTCGGTGCTGCTGCTCGACCCCAGCGGCACGCACCTGCGCACCGGCGCGGCGCCCAACCTGCCGGCGGCCTACAACCAGGCCATAGACGGCGCCGCCATCGGCCCCGATGTCGGCAGTTGCGGCACCGCGGCCTTCCGCCGGCAACTGGTGATCAGCCCCGATATCAGCCGCGACCCGCTGTGGCAGGGCTTTCGCGAACTGGCCCTGGCCCATGGCCTCAAGGCCTGCTGGTCATTCCCCCTGGTGTCCCATAACGGCCAGGGCCTGGGCACCTTCGGCATCTACTACCGGCAACCGCAGAGCCCGGACGACGAGCAGATCCAGCACCTGGCCACCGCCGCGCAATTGGCGGCCATCGCCATCGCCCGCGCGGCGGACCGGCGCGAACTGGAAGAAAGTCGGCAGCGCTTCCGCTCGCTGTTCAGCTTCAACCCCGACATGGTGTTCGCCTGCGACCTGCAGGGCCAGTTGCTCAGCATCAACGACGCCGGCCAGCGCCTGCTCGGCCTGCGCCAGGCCGAACTGCTCGGCCAGCACTTCAGCAGCCTGGTCGCCGCCGAGCAGCAGGAGCAGGTTCTGCAGCACTTCGCCGCGGCCTGCGCGGGTGCCGCGCAGCGCTACAGCATGAGCCTGGCGCAGGGCGCCCAGCCTCTGAGCCTGGACGTGAGCATGCTGCCGATCATGGTCGACGGGCAGATAGTCGGGGTCTTCGCCATCGCCAAGGACATCAGCGAGCAGCGCCAGACCCAGGCCAAGCTGCAGGCCACCCTGCAAGAGCTGGAACGCAGCAACCAGGAGCTGCAGGACTTCGCCTTCGTCGCCTCCCATGACCTGCAGGAGCCCCTGCGCAAGATCCAGGCCTTCTCCGAGCGCCTGACCAGCCGCGCCAGCAACCTCGACGCCGACCAGCGCGACTACCTGCAGCGCATGACCTCGGCCGCCGCACGCATGCAGGCGCTGATCAACGACCTGCTGGGCTATTCGCGCCTCAGCTCCCGCGCCCAGCCGCTGCAACCCCAGGACCTCAACCAGCTGCTCGGCGAAGTGCTGCAGGACATGGAAACCGCGCTGGAACAGAGCCAAGCGCGCATCGAGTGCCAGACCCTGCCGGCCGTGCTGGGCGATGCCAGCCAGTTGCGCCAGGTGCTGCAAAACCTGCTGAGCAATGCCCTGAAATTCCAGAGCCCGGGCCAGCAACCACTGATCCGCCTGTATATGGAGCATGCTGACAGCAACGGCTGGGAGCTGTGCATCGCCGATAACGGCATAGGCTTCGAGGAAAAATACCTCGACCGCATCTTCAACCCCTTCCAGCGCCTGCACGGGCGCGAAGCCTATGCCGGCACCGGTATCGGCCTGGCCATCGTCAAGAAGATTGTCGAACGCCATGGCGCGCGGATCAGCGCCAGCAGTGTGCCCGGCCAGGGCAGCATCTTTCGCATCCGCTTTCCCACTCTCGCCAAGGTCGCGCCATGAGCCCAGTCCAACCCGTGCATATCCTGATCGCCGACGACGACCAGGATGACTGCCTAATGACCCGGGAAGCCTTCAGGGAGTGCCGCCTCAGCAATCCCCTGCACTTCGTGCATGACGGCGAAGCCCTGCTCGACTACCTCAGGCATCGCCCGCCCTACTCGGATGCGGCCCGCTACCCAAGACCCGGGCTGATCCTGCTCGACCTCAACATGCCGCGCATGGACGGCCGCGAAGCGTTGCAGGCGCTCAAGGGCGATGCCGAGCTGCGCAGCATCCCGGTGGTGATTCTCAGCACCTCCTCGGCTGACGAAGAGGTGCAGCGCAGCTACGCTCTAGGGGTGAACTCCTTTATCACCAAGCCGGTCAGCTTCAGCGACCTGCTCGAAGTGGTGAGAAACCTTGGCCGCTATTGGCTGGAAATAGTCGAGCTACCCATGGATGGACCCCCGCGATGAACAAGCCTACCCAGAGCTGGCGGCTGCTGCTGATCGATGACGACGAAGACGACTTCGTGATCATCCGCGACCTGCTGCAACAAGACCCGCTGATCCGTATCGAGCTGGACTGGTGCAAATGCTTCGAGGAGGGCCTGGCCGCCCTGTTGCATCAGGAGCACGACCTCTATCTGGTGGACTACCGCCTGGGCGCCGAATCCGGCCTGGAGCTGATCGACAACGCCCTGCAGCAGGGCGCGAGCAAGCCCATCATCCTGCTCACCGGCCAGGGCGACGCCGACCTCGACGCCAGCGCCATCGAGCTGGGCGCGGCCGATTACCTGATCAAGGGCCAGTTCGACAGCCGCCAACTGCTGCGCAGCATCCGCTACGCCATCGACCGCAGCCTGGCCAGCATGGAGCTGGCCGACAGCGAGCAGCGCTACCGCCTGCTGTTTGAGGCCAACCCCGAAGCCATGTGGGTGTTCGCCAAGGACAGCCTGCGCTTTCAGGCCAGCAACCTGGCCGCCACGCGCTTCTTCGGCTATTCCCAGGCCGAGTTCCAGCAAATGACGGTGCTGGATATCCTCGGCCAGGACGAGCGCCCGCGCTTTCTCAGCTACTACCACAGCCTGCTATGCAGCGCGCCAGCGGACGATCCCCTGCCCGAGGTCTGGGCCTACCGGCACCAGAGCGGCCTGGAGATATTCGCCGAGGTGCTGATGCATGACTTCGAGCTGGACCGCCAGCCCTGCTGCCTGGTGCTGGCCATCGACGTCACGGAAAAGCACAAGGCCCGCCAGGAGGCGCGGCGCCGCGAGCAATCGCTGCGCAAGCTGCTCAACGACACCCGCGACGCCCTGCTGGTGATCGACGAGCTCGGCACCCTGTATTACGCCAACCCGGCGGCCGAACGGCTGTTCGGCAGCAGCCTGCAGCAGTTGCAGCTGCAGCTGTTCGAGCTGCCGCTGCACAACGAAGAACTCTTCGAGTGGAGCCTGCACACCCCGGCCGGCAAGCGCCTGGAGGTGGAGATCCACCAGTCCGACACCGACTGGTATGGCCAGCAGGTGCGCCTGCTGTCGCTGCGCGATATCAGCGAGCGGCAGGCCGCGCAGCAGCAGTTGCGCGTGCTCAAGCGCGGCCTGGAGTCCAGCTACAACGGCGTGGTGATCACCGATGCCCAGGCCCTCGACCAGCCGATCATCTACGTCAACCCGGCCTTCGAGCGCATCACCGGCTACGCCGAGGCCGAGGTGCTGGGGCGCAACTGCCGCTTTCTGCAGGCCGACGAGCCCGACCAGCCGGCCCTCGCGCTGATCCGCCACAACCTGGCGCAACAGCGCGAGGTGCATGTGGTGCTGCGCAACTACCGCAAGGACGGTCAAGCGTTCTGGAATGACCTGTATATCTCCCCGGTGCTCGACGAGCAGGGCCGGGTCAGCCACTTTATCGGCGTGCAGAACGACATCAGCGAGGAGAAACGCTACCAGGCCGAAATCAGCTTCAACGCCAGCCACGATGTGCTCACCGGCCTGCCCAACCGCGCCCTGCTGGAAGACCGCCTGCGCCAGGGCTGCCAGATTTCCCAGCGCTACCAGCGCAGCCTGGCGGTGATGTTTATCGACCTGGATGGCTTCAAGCCGATCAACGACTCCATCGGCCACGACTCCGGCGACCAGATCCTGATCGAGGTGGCGCAGCGCATAAGCCAGCAGGTGCGCCCCGGCGATACCGTGGCGCGCATGGGCGGCGACGAATTTATCGTGATGCTGCCGGACCTGGCCCGCGAGGAAGACGTGCTGCTGGTGGCCGAGCGCCTGCTCGCCGATATCGCCCGCCCTTACGTGATCGACCACAGTGAGCTGCATATCACCGCCAGCATCGGCATTACCCTTAGCGACGGTACGCTGGCGCAACCGGCGCAACTGATCCAGCAGGCGGACCTGGCCATGTACAAGGCCAAGCAGGAGGGGCGCAACAACTACCAGTGGTACACCAACGACCTCAACCAGCGGGTCGGCGAGCGCGTGACCCTGCGCAACGAGCTGCAGAAGGCCCTGGATAACCAGTCCTTCAACCTCTACTACCAGCCGCAGATCGATGGCCGCAGCGGCCGCATAGTCGGCCTGGAGGCCTTGCTGCGCTGGAAACACCCCGAGCGCGGCTTTATTCCGCCGGCGCAATTTATTCCCATAGCCGAAGACACCGGACAGATCATTCCGCTCAGCGTCTGGGTGCTCGACACCGCCTGCCGGCAGATGCGCCAGCTGTGCGACCAGGGCATGAGCGGCCCCTCGGTGGCGGTGAATATTTCCTCGATCCACTTCCAGCGCAGCAGCTTCGTCGAAAGCGTACAGGCGGTGCTGCACAAGCATCAGCTCGATGCCTCCCTGCTGGAGCTGGAAATCACCGAAGGGGTGCTGCTCAACCAGGCCGAGCGGGCCATCGAGACCCTGCACCAGCTGAAGAAGCTCGGGGTGAAGATCGCCATCGACGACTTCGGCACCGGCTTCTCCAGCCTCAACTACCTCAAGCGCCTGCCCATCGACAAGGTCAAGATCGACCGTTCCTTCGTCGAGGAAATCATCAGCGACCAGCACGACGCCGCCATTACCCAGGGCATCATCTCCATGGCCCACCACCTGCGCCTCAAGGTCATAGCCGAGGGGGTGGAAACCGAACCGCAGTTCGCCTTCCTGAAGAAAAGCCATTGCGACCTGTTCCAGGGCTACTACTTCGCCAAGCCCATGCCCTTCGCCGAACTGGAAATCTTTATGCGCGAGCGCATGCTGATCCAGGAACCGGCCCTGAGCCAATTGACCGGCAGCGAGTCGGCGCAGACCCTGCTGCTGCTGGATGACGAGGAAAATATCCTGCGCGCCCTGGCCCGCCTGCTGCGCCGCGATGGCTACAAGATCCTGATGGCGACCCGCGCCCAGGATGCCTTCGAGCTACTGGCCAAGCACGAGGTGCAGGTGATCCTCTCCGACCAGCGCATGCCGGAGATGAGCGGCACCGAGTTCTTCAGCCGGGTCAAGGACCTGCACCCGGACACCATGCGCATCGTGCTGTCGGGCTATACCGACCTGAAGTCGGTTACCGATGCGATCAACCAGGGGGCCATCTACCGCTTCCTGACCAAACCCTGGGACGACGAACAGCTCAGGCAATGCATTGCCCTGGCCTTTCGCGAATACAACCTGGGGAAGATCCGCGAAAGCCCGGCGCAGCCCCTAGTCTGAGGTGTTCCAGCGCTGGGCCGCGCTCTGGTCGCTGCACCGCCCCTCGACCCAGCGCGGGCCCTCGGCGGTGTCTTCCTTCTTCCAGAACGGCGCGCGGGTCTTCAGGTAATCCATGATGAAGTTGCAGGCATCGAAGGCCGCCTGACGGTGGGCACTGGTGGTGCCGACGAAGACAATCGGCTCGCCCGGTTCCAGGCGACCGATGCGGTGGATGATCTCAATATTCAGCAGCGGCCAGCGCTGCGCGGCTTCCTCGGCGATCTTGCCCAGGGATTTCTCGGTCATGCCGGGAAAGTGTTCGAGGAACATGCCGCCCACTTCACGGCCCTCGTTGAAATCGCGCACATAGCCGACAAAGCTCACCACAGCGCCAATGCCAAGGTTGGCAGCGTGCAGGGCATTGAGCTCAAGGCCCGGGTCGAAGGGCTGCGGCTGGACGCGGATGGCCATACTCAGCCTCCAGTAACAGTAGGGAAAAACGCCACTTCATCGCCGGCCGCCAAGGGCTCGTCGAGGCTGCACAGTTCCTGATTGCGCGCGCACATCAGATTCTGCTCGGCCAGCACATCCCACACCCCGCCGCGGCTCAGCAGGTGCTGGCGCAGCTGGTTGAGGCTGGCGAACTCGCCACTCAGCTGCTCGCCATCCAGGCCCAGGGCCTCGCGGTAACGGGCGAAATACTGCACGCGGATCATGCTTGTTCTCCTGCCACAAAGTGGCCGCTCTTGCCGCCGACTTTCTCCAACAGGCGCACGCTTTCGATCACCATGCCGCGGTCCACCGCCTTGCACATGTCATAGATGGTCAGTGCGGCGACACTGGCGGCGGTCAGGGCTTCCATT
>DASUOY010000381.1:0-4980 GCA_036276395.1 Pseudomonas sp. | reverse complement strand
TCCCAGTACTGCCAACTTGGGCAAGTTCATTCAGGCCGGTACCTTCGAGCCTCTCGATCGCAGCCAGCTGAAAAACTGGTCCCATCTGGATGAGCCCTTCCTGGCCGAACTGGCCACCGCAGGCGACCCGGGCAACCAGTACGCGGTGCCCTACATGTGGGGCACCACGCTGATCGGCTACAACGTCGACATGGTGCGCAAGGCCCTCGGCCCGGACGTCAAGCTCGACAGCTGGGATCTGATTTTCAAGGAGGAAAACATCGCAAAACTGGCCAAGTGTGGCGTGGGCTTCATTGATGCGGCTAACGAGATTCTGCCCATCGCACTGCACTACCAGGGGTTGCCGTCACACTCCTCCGAGGCAGCCGACTACCGCAAGGCCCAGGAGCTGATGCTGTCGATTCGTCCGTACGTCAACTACTTCAACTCCTCGCGCTACGGCATGGACCTGGCCAATGGCGAGATCTGTGTGGGTATTGGCTGGTCGGGCGGAGTGGCCCTGGCAACCCGTCTGGCCGACGCGGCAGGCAAGGGTGTCAAGGTCGATATGATCCTGCCCAAGGAAGGTGCCCCACTGTGGTCGGATGTGATGGCGATCCCCAAAGGCGCGGTCAACCGTGATGAAGCACACGCGTTTCTCGACTACATGATGCGCCCAGAAGTAATCGCCAAGGCCAGCAACGCCATCGGTTACCCGAATGCCAACAAAGACGCCACGGCCCTGGTCGATGCCAGCGTGCGCGACAATCCGAACATGTATGTACCAGCAGACAAGCTAGCATCGCTGTTCGTGCTCAAGTCGCTGCCGCTGAAGGTTGAGCGCATGCGCCTGCGCACCTGGAACAATATCCGCACGGGTAACTAACCCTGCCGGGCCCGGCCGCAATGGCCGGGCCTTCCATCAATGCACCAGCCTTGGCGCGTTGCGCGTAAGTGCTATCAGGCTGTGGCGGTCACCCTGCCTAGCAATCGCGCTTGTGCTGCACGCCCTTGCCCCAATAGAAGCAGGATATCGATCTATCTCATCAAGGCTGCTTCAACCTGGGCCACTCTGCTCCCTGATCAAACCTGGGAGCTCATCCGAAGGTTTTTACAAACGGCTCAGCACAGGATCTGATGGCGGCAACCACCTCTGGCGCCTGCTCACTGAGCTCAACAGAACGAGAAAGTACCTGCCCCAACGCCTGAAGTGAATCGCCCCGCCAACAGATGAGACCAGACCGTCTCGCTGCCGCAACCCTATGCCCCAACAACGCCGGTACCCGTGGCCACGACCCGCACGGGGCTTGTTCCATGGATTGCCATATCTCGATCCTGGAAAAACCTATGGAAGGGAAAGCGAAGCGCTCTCAGCCGATGCCGAAAGTCTTGCGCAACCCGGCATCGACCGGGCCAGCCGGCATAAAGCGGCGCAGCTTTCTCAGCAGTGAAGCCTCGCCCTTGGGCGTACGGCGCATTTTCCAGGCACCCAGGGCGGCCTCGACAATGGTCAGGGCTACTTCGTCGGGCTGCGGCGCTTTCTGCACATTGTTTTGAATCGCCTGGGAAACGACGCTGCGTTCGCTGTCGTAGGCCGGGATCCTGGAGGCCGCCTGGGGCGCATTGAGGTCCAGGTTGGTCTTGGTGAAGGACGGCTCGACCAGCGCGACGCGAATGCCGAACTTGCGCACCTCGTGATCCAGGGTCTCGGACAACCCTTCCACGGCATGCTTGGAGGCCGAATAGAGCCCCATATACGGTGCCGGCAGGAAACCCAGCACCGAGCTGACGTTGACGATACGACCGGAGCCTTGCTCGCGCATATGCGGCAGTACCGCCTGGGTCGTACGCAGGATGCCCAGCACGTTGGTATCGAACAGCGCCTGCGCCTCGGCAATCGAGGTTTCCTCCGTCGCGCCGAGCAGGGTTACACCGGCACTGTTGACCAGCACGTCGATGCGCCCCGCCCCGGCGATGATGGCCTGGACTCCCTGCCCCACCGATGCTTCGTCACGGATATCCATCTCGACCAGCTCCACACCGGTTATGGGCTGCACCTTTGCCCTGTTGCGCACGCTGCCGAATACCCGGCAACCGCGTTTGGCAAAGCGCTCGGCGGTGGCGCGACCGATGCCCGATGACACCCCAGTAACAACGACAACGGTGGAATTCGACATGGCAGTTCCTCTCGATAAATTGGATGCGGGTTTCATGCTGGCTGCGCCTGCATAAGTGGGCTATGGCTGACGGGGCGGATGCCGAACCAGATGGCGTACATGGCCGGCAGGAACACCAGGGTCAGCACGGTTCCGGCCAAGGTGCCGCCGATCAGGGTGTAGGCGAGCGTGCCCCAGAACACCGAGTGGGTGAGCGGGATGAACGCCAGGATCGCCGCCAGCGCAGTGAGAATCACCGGCCTGGCGCGCTGCACGGTGGCCTCGACCACCGCGCTAAACGGATCGAGGCCGGCCTGTTCGTTGTGGCGGATCTGCCCGATCAGGATCAGCGTGTTGCGCATCAGGATGCCCGACAGCGCAATCAGCCCGACCAGCGCATTGATGCCAAATGGCTGCTGGAAAAGAATCAGCGTGGGCACCACGCCGATCAGCCCCAGCGGGCTGGTGAGAAAGACCATGACCATCGCGGAGATCGAACGCACCTGCAGAATGAGGATGATCAGGGTGATTGCCAGCATGATCGGGAACAGCGGCAGCATGGCCTTGCTCGCCTTGCCCGACTCCTCGATGGAGCCCGCCTGCTCGATGCGATAGCCGCTCGGCAGTTGCTCCATGATGGGCTCAAGCTGCCGAGTAATGGCCGTGGATACATCCGGCGGCTGCAGACCCTCGGCGATGTCGCCGCGCACGGTGATGGTCGGCATGCGGTCGCGCCAGCGCATGATCGGCTCCTCCATGCGTACCGCCACCTCACCGACCTGTGACAGCGGGATGCGCTGCCCATCGGCACCGGCCAGGGTGAAGTCCATGACCCGAGTTGGGTCGAAGCGAATATCCCCGGCCGCACGGGCCATCACCTGGACCGTGCGGATGTCCTCACGCACGGCGGTGATAGGCACGCCACTGAGCAGAAATTGCAGTTGCTGCGCAACGGCACTGGAGGTCAGCCCCACGGCCTGCAGGCGGTCCTGTTGCAAGCTGAAGTGCAGCGTGGGCACGCGCGTGCCCCAGTCGGTATTAACCGTGCGCATCATCGGGCTGGCGTCCATCACCTGCTGCACCTCGGCAGCAATTTCGCGCAACTTGTCCGGGTTCGGGCCGGTCACTCGGTAGGCGACCGGGAACGGCGAGTACGGGCCGAACACCAGCTGGGTGACACGCACGCGCGCCTCACTGGCCAGGCCCTCGGCAATCGCCTGACGCAGCCGATGTTTCAACGCCTCACGCTCCTCCTGGTTGTCGGTACGGATAACTATCTTGGCAAACGAGGGATCAGGCAGCTCCGGCCCCATGGACATAAAGAAGCGCGGCGCGCCCTGGCCGATGTAGGCCGTGACTATCCTGGCCTCGTCCTGTTGGGCCAGCCAGGTTTCCACCTTCTGCGTGGCGGCGCTGGTCTGGGCGATCGAGGTGCCATAGGGCATCTGTACCTCGACCAGCACTTCGGGTCGGTCGGAGATCGGGAAGAACTGCTTCTTCACCAGCCCCATGCCGAGCACAGCCGTCACGAAAAGCCCGACCACCGAGCCGGCGACCAGCCACTTGTGGGCGATGACGCGGCCCAGCAGTTGGCGAAAGCGGTTGTAGCGCGGGGTATCGTAGATCGCATCATGGCCGCTCTCGACCTTCTTGCCTCCTTCGACCTTTTTGGCGGCAGGCAGCAACTTGACCCCGAAGTAAGGGGTAAACAGCACGGCGACCAGCCACGATGCGATCAGCGCGATGCCGACGATCCAGAACATATTGCTGGTGTACTCACCCGCCGTGGAACGAGCGAAACCGTTGGGCATAAAACCTACGGCGGTAACCAGAGTGCCCGACAGCATCGGCGCCGCGGTGTGGCTCCAGGCGTAGGCAGAGGCTTGAATGCGGCTGTAGCCCTCCTCCATCTTCACCACCATCATCTCGATGGCGATGATGGCGTCGTCCACCAGCAGACCCAGCGCGAGGATCAGCGAGCCCAGGGTGATGCGGTCGAAGTTCTTGCCGCTCGCCGCCATGACCACGAAGACCATCGCCAGGGTCAAGGGCACCGCTACGGCGACCACCACGCCCACCCGCCAGCCCATGCTGATAAAGCTCACCAGCATGACCACCAGCAGCGCCACGAAGAACTTGACCATAAATTCGTCGACCGAAGCGCTGATATTGATGGCCTGATCCGCAACCTTGGCCAGGCTCATACCCAGCGGCAGCTCGGCGTTAATCGCACTCACCTCGTCGTTCAGCGCCTTGCCCAAATCGAGACCGTTCCAACCTTCGCGCATGACGATGCCCAGCAACAAGGCCGGTTCACCGCCATTGCGGATCAGGAAGGTCGCCGGGTCTTCATAACCGCGCGTGACCGTGGCGACATCCGACAGCTTCAGCGTACGGCCTTGCGCCACCACCGGCGTGTCGCGGATCTTCTGCAGTTCATCGAAGGCGCCGTCGAGGCGCAGGAACACCTGCGGCCCCTTGGTTTCCACGGAGCCCGCCGGCGTCAAGGCGTTCTGACCATTGAGCGCGGCGAACACCTCCTGGGGGCCAATGCCCAGGGTTGCCAGGCGCTCGTGGGAGAACTCGACGAAGATGCGCTCGGCCTGCTCGCCGATGATGTTGACCTTCTTCACCCCCGGCACATGCAGGAGCCGCTGACGCAGGGTCTCGGCGTCGCGCACCAGCAGACGCTGCGGCTCGCCCTTGGCCTTGAGCGCGAACAGGGCGAAGGTGACGTCGGAGTATTCGTCGTTGACCATCGGGCCGATCACGCCGGCCGGAAGCGTCTTCGCCTCGTCGCTGATCTTCTTGCGGGCCTGGTAAAACTCCTCCGGCACCTGCGCTG
>DASUOY010000380.1:0-4590 GCA_036276395.1 Pseudomonas sp. | reverse complement strand
CTGTTTGCGCGGCCAGAGCAGGCTAAAGCAGGCGCCGCCCAGGCTTTCGCTGCGGCTGATCTGCGCGCGGCCGCCGTGCCAGTAGATGATCCGCCGCACGATGGAGAGGCCCAGGCCATGGCCGCCGGAGGCGCGGGTGCGGCTGTCGTCCAGGCGCAGGAAGGGGGTGAAGATGCGCTCCCAGGCCTCTTCCGGCACGCCCGGGCCGTCATCCTCGATATCCAGGCGACAGCGCTGCTGGCCGATCTGATAGCTGACCCGCACCCGCGACTCGGCGTGGCGCATGGCGTTGCTCACCAGGTTCTGCAGGGCGCGGTGCAGGTAGCGCAGTTCGGCCTCCACGCAGGCGCCGCTGCCATCCGGGGCATCGCGCGAGGGGCCGCGCTCGACCCGCACGCTGGCGCGCAGCGGCGCCAGCTCGGTGATCACCTGATCGATCAGGCCATCCAGATCGACCTGCTGGAAATTCAGCGCCGGCGCGCCCTGCTCCAGGCGGGCATAGGTGAGCATCTCGTCGACCAGCTTGTCGAGGTCCTGGATATCGCTGTCCATGCCCTCCATATACTTGCGCCGCGCCGCCTCGCTTTCCGCGTCGGCGATCATCTCCAGGCCGAAACGCAGGCGCGCCACCGGGGTACGCAGCTCATGGGACACTGCGCGGACCATCTCGCGCTGGATGCTCAGGGAGCGCTGCAAGTGCTCGGCCATGGCATTGAAGGCCGCCGCCAGGCGCCCCACCGAATCCGTGCCACGGGTTGGCACCCGGGCATCCAGACGGCCACTGGCAATCCGAGTGGCCGCCTCTTCCAGATCACTCAGGCGCTGCTCCAGGGGCCGCACCAGCAGATACACCATCAGGCCGATCAGGCTCAGGCCCAGGGCGCCGATCAGCACCAGCAGCTGCGCCGGGTAAGGGTTCATCTGATACAGCGGGCCGATCTCCAGCACCCAGTCGGTGTCGACTATGCCGGAGAACACATGGATGCTGTCGCCGCCGCGACCCAGCGCCATCACCGTATCGCCCTCGTCCACCCGGCGCCGCTGGTCGGAGTCGAGATCGGCCTGGGCGAGGCGAACCAGGCGCAGGTCGAAGCCGAACTGCTTGGCCTTCTTCAGCTCGGCCAGCCGCCGCGGCTGCTCGTCCCAGGGATAGCGCACCAGCTCATCGACCAGCAGAAACACCGTGGCCCGCGCCAGCTGCTCGCTGACCTGTTGCACCTCGCCAGTGAGCAACAGCTTACGTGGATCACCCAACTGACTGTAGATCTTCGCCGCATGGGGTCCGGTTTGCTGCACCAGCACCTGGCCGCGCTGCAAACGGTTGCGCGCCCCGCCATCCAGCTCGACCTCGCCCAGCTCCTGAATCTGCAGCGGAATGCCGAGCAAACGCCCCCACACCGCCACCGCGCGCCGCCGCTCGATATCCGCCATGGGCGTGAGGTTATCGGCCATCAGGCGAAAGGTGCCCTGAGCCAGGCGCTCGCGGTACTGATCCACCCGCACCTCGTTGAGCAGCTGCAGCGCCCCGACGCCCAGCAGCGCCACCAGCACCAGCACCGCCAGCATGCCGCCATAGATGCGCAGAAAGATCGAGTTCACGTGAGTGCTTCAGCCGCTTCGGCAACAAACAGATAGCCCTTGCTGCGCACGGTCTTGATCAGCCGTGGGTGCATGGGGTCGTCGCCGATCTTGGGGCGGATGCGCGAGATGCGCACGTCGATGGAACGGTCCTGGCCGTCGTATTCGATACCGCGCAGGGCATTGAAGATTTCTTCGCGGGAGAGGATGCGCCCGGCGTTGGCGGTCAGCAGCCAGAGCAGGTCGAACTCGGCGCTGGTCAGCTCGATGGCCTGCTCACCCAGCCAGGCCTCGCGCATGGCGCTGTCGATCACCAGCGGGCCGAACTGCAGGCGCCGGCGCTCGCTCGCCGCGACCACCTCATTACCCTCGCGGCGGCGCAACAGGGCGCGGATACGCGCCAGCAGCACCCGCGGGCGCACCGGCTTGCACACATAATCGTCAGCGCCCATCTCCAGGCCCAGCACCTGGTCCATATCGTCGGTACGCGCGGTGAGCATCAGGATCGGCCCCTCGTACTGGCCACGCACCTTGCGGCAGATCGACAGGCCATCCTCGCCCGGCAGCATCAGATCGAGAATCACCAGGTCCGGCTGCTCCTGCAGAATCCGCGCGGCGGCCAGGGCGCCGTCCATCTCGATGGACACGCTCAGGCCATTGCCCTGCAGGTATTCACGGGTCAACTCGGCCAGGCGCTGGTCGTCTTCGACAATAAGGATGTGCCACGACTGCTGCTCCACAACGAACTCCCTGGAAACACGGAAACGGTGGGCATTGTAGCAACGCCGCCGCGACTAGCGCCCGCAGAATGCAGGCAGGCAAAAGCCGCGCGCCGCGCCTGCATAGAGCAGGCCAATAATCAAGAAAAAAACCTACATATTGTGTTTGTGTGACGCGCTAAAAATCCTGCGCAAATCAACGAAAAAAACCGCGCCGCCAACGACGAACGGTATCCACACAACAACCCCAGCTACCACGGGGCCTCGCGAAACTTACCCCAAGTTAACCCACAGATTTATCCACAGGCTGAATAAACTTGTTGGCTTGCCTTCCCCCGAGCACCGCACTATCTTGTATCCCCACCGCGCCAAACACCTACATATTGGGTTTTTGCACAGAAACAGACACAAGCACATTTGCCGCTAAAAGGTCCAGACCGAGAATTAAAACAGTGCAGATGACCGCTTCAACGATCGCTTTAGCTGCAAGGGTTCAGCGCCTCGCCCCAGCGTTACAGACGCCCGGCAGGCAGCCCACCGCAGCATGATCGCCCGAACACAAGCACCACAATATCTAGTAGTGCCGCCCCACCAGCGGCACTAGACTTTTAGAGCCAGGGAGGCGCTTTAGTCATACCATCCCTGCCCAGTTTGCAAGTCCCTGTGCGTCCAGCTTATGGCGGTGCGCATGGCGTTGTTGAAATGGAATGAACAGCAGTTCGCCGCAGTGATCGACGGCAAAGCGTCTAACTAATAAATACAGAACATGGAGATTTTCATGCACACCGACACCTCTCGCGAGAACCCGCAGGCCCAAGCGCCGCAGGCCACCGATGACAGCCAGAACCTGAGCGCCACCGCGCCGGGCCAACTGCGTGTGATCAAGCGTAATGGCACCGTGGTGCCGTACACCGATGACAAGATCACCGTTGCCATCACCAAGGCCTTTCTCGCAGTTGAAGGCGGCACCGCCGCCGCTTCGTCGCGTATCCATGAAACCGTCGAGCGCCTGACCGAGCAGGTCACCGCCACCTTCAAGCGCCGCATGCCGTCCGGCGGCACCATCCATATCGAAGAAATCCAGGACCAGGTCGAACTGGCCCTGATGCGCGCCGGCGAGCAGAAAGTCGCCCGCGACTACGTGATCTACCGCGAAGCCCAGGCCAACAAGCGCAAGAGCGCTAGCGCCGGTGAAGTTGCCCAACCGCACCCAAGCATTCGCGTCACCCACCTCGACGGCAACGTTGCGCCGCTGGACATGGGCCGCCTCAACACCATCGTCACCGAAGCCTGCGAAGGCCTGGCCGAAGTCGATGGCGCGCTGATCGAAAAAGAAACCCTGAAGAACCTCTACGACGGCGTAGCCCAGAGCGACGTCAGCACCGCCCTGGTGATGACCGCGCGCACCCTGGTTGAGCGTGAGCCGAACTACAGCTACGTCACCGCACGCCTGCTGATGGACAACATCCGCGCCGAAGGCCTGGGCTTCCTCGGTGTCGCCACCAGCGCCACCCACCACGAGATGGTCGACCTGTACGCCAAGGCGCTGCCGGCCTATATCGCCAAAGGTATCGAGTTCGAACTGCTCGACCCGAAACTGCAAAGCTTCGACCTGGAAAAACTCGGCAAGGCGATCAACCACGAGCGCGACCAGCAGTTCACCTACCTGGGCCTGCAGACCCTGTACGACCGCTACTTCATCCACAAGGACGGCATCCGCTTCGAACTGCCGCAAGTGTTCTTTATGCGCGTGGCCATGGGCCTGGCGATTGAAGAGCAGCAGAAAGAAGAGCGCGCCATCGAGTTCTACAACCTGTTGTCGTCCTTCGACTACATGGCCTCGACCCCGACCCTGTTCAACGCCGGCACCCTGCGTCCGCAGCTGTCCTCGTGCTACCTGACCACCGTGCCGGATGACCTCTCGGGCATCTACAACGCCATCCACGACAACGCCATGCTCTCCAAGTTTGCCGGCGGCCTGGGCAACGACTGGACCCCGGTGCGCGCACTCGGCTCCTATATCAAGGGCACCAACGGCAAATCCCAGGGCGTCGTGCCCTTCCTCAAGGTGGTCAACGACACCGCCGTTGCAGTGAACCAGGGCGGCAAGCGTAAGGGCGCAGTCTGCGCGTATCTCGAAACCTGGCACATGGACATCGAAGAGTTCATCGAGCTGCGTAAGAACACCGGTGACGACCGTCGCCGCACCCACGACATGAACACCGCGAACTGGATCCCCGATCTGTTTATGAAGCGCGTGTTCGACGACGGCCAGTGGACCCTGTTCAGCCCG
>DASUOY010000379.1:0-3009 GCA_036276395.1 Pseudomonas sp. | reverse complement strand
TGCGCTTTGGTCGCCCTTCGCTCGAGCAGCTCTATTTGCGCCTTAACGGAGGCCGGCTATGAGGCTCTGGGCGCTGGCGCGCAAGGAAGTGCTGTTGCTGCTGCGCGACCCCCATGCGCTGGCCGTGCTGTTTATTATGCCGACGCTATTTCTGCTGCTGATGGCCGGGGCCATGTCCAGTTATATGCAGGACAAACCACCAGCGCTGCGCCTGATTATCGAAGCGCCGCAGGGCGACGCCAGCCAGTTCTTCAGCGACGCCCTGCAGGCGCAACTGGCGGACAGCACGCTGCTCACAAACAGCGACGAACGTCTGGCCCGGGTGCGCCTGCCCGCCGACTTCGCCGACACGCTGCTGGACAGCCCACATAAAGGGCCGAGCCTGACCTTCCCGGCGCAGTTCGACAAACTGTCGCGCCAGCGCCTGCATAGCGCGGTCAGCATCGCCCTGGCGCAGACCCGGCTGCTGGCCTACCTGGAAGACAGCGGCGTGGTCGATGCCGAACTAAGCCGCGCCGAGCGCCTGCAACTGGTGCAGCAGCGCACCCAGAGCCAGATCGACGAGCAGGAGCAACTGGCCAGCGGCGACCTTAGCGGCCGCGCCAATGCCACCCAGCTGAGCGTGCCGGCCTGGCTGATCTTCGGCATGTTCTTCGTGGTGCTGCCCATGGCCGGCGGTTTTCAGCGCGAGCAGCAGAGCGGCACCCTGCTGCGCCTGCGCTGCCTGGGGCTGAACCTCGGCACCCTGGTGCTAAGCAAGCTGCTGCCGTACCTGGCGATCAACCTGCTGCAATTTGTGTTGCTGCTGGGCATCGGCGTCTACGGCCTGCCGCTGCTTGGCCTGCCGGCGCTAAGCCTGCCCGGCAGCGCCATGGCCTACCCGCTATTGGCCATCAGCATCGCCCTGGCCACCTGCAGCCTGGGCCTGTTGCTCGCCGCATTGGCCCGGAGCAGCGAACAGGCGCTGCTGCTCGGCGGCGGCATCAATATCCTGCTGGCCGCGATTGGCGGAATCATGGTGCCGAAAAGCGTAATGCCGGCAGCCATGGCCCAACTGGCGGAAATCTCCCCGATGAGCTGGGCGCTGGACGCCTTTCTCACCCTGCTGGTGGGCCACGGCTCACTGGCCGACATCGCCCCCTACTGCGCGCGCCTGCTGCTGTTTGCAGCCGTGTGCGGGATGGCCGGGCTGCTTCTGTTCACCCGACGAGTACAGCGCACGCAATGGACCACCCACTACTAGAACAACAACTCAAACAACTGCTGATCCGCGAGTGCGACAAGGAAGACGATATCGACTGGCAGAGCATCAGCGATGACGAACCGCTGTTCGGTGCGAAAAGTCGTATCGCCATGGACAGCCTGGACGCCCTGCAAGTCTCCCTCGCGCTGCAACAACACTACGGCGTGCGCATCGAGGGCGCCAAGGACGGTCGGCGTATCCTCGGCAGCATCGCCAGCATCGCCGCCTATATCAGGCAGCAGCAGTGACCCCGATCTACCTGCAACGCGCCGCCCTGCACTGCGCCCTGGGCGAGAACCTGCATAGCGCCGCTCAAGCTCTGCAGGCAGGCCAGCCGCCCCAGGGCGAGCCCTTTGTGCTGCATGAGGTGCATGAGCCGCGCAATTATCTGTACGCCGCTAAAACCGGCGAAAGCCTGGGCCAGCGCCTGGATCGCCTGCTGGGCGAAACCCTCGGCACAAATCCCCAGGCACTCGACGACTGCCTGCTGATCGTCGCCAGCACCAGCCTGGATATCAGCGAACTGGAAGCCCTGACCAGCCGGCAGCAGGGCTTTCGCCCGGAAGACTCCACGCCGCTGGATCTGCTCGCCAACCAGCTGCGCCAGCGCTGGGGTTTTGCCGCCGCCTTTACCCTGAACACCGCCTGCACCAGCGCCGCCAACGGCCTGCTCTACGGCGCCCGGCTGATCAATGCCGGCCAGTACGCCCGCGCCCTGGTGTTGAGCTTCGAAACGCCCAGCGCCATCGCCATGCAGGGTTTCGGCGCGCTGATGCTGACCAGCCCCAGCGGCCAGTACAGGCCCTTCCACCCCGAGCGTGATGGCCTGCTACTGGGCGAAGCCTATGCCGCCGTGCTGCTCGGCCGCGAGCCGGGTGACACACCGCTGGCGCGCCTGCTAGGCGGCTTTAGCGCCTGCGATACCAGCAGCCTGACCACCACCCGCGAAGATGGCAGCCATATCCACTGGGTCATGCAACAAGCCCTGCGCAGCGCCGGCTGTGCGGCTGCGCAGATCGACCTGGTGAAACTGCACGGCACCGCCACCAGCGCCAACGATGAAGCCGAAAGCAACGGCATGCGCCTGCTGTATGGCGAACAGATGCCGGCCCTAAGCCTGCTTAAGCCCTGGCTCGGCCATACCCTGGGCGCCTGCGGCCTAAGTGAAAGCCTGCTGCTGCTCAAGGCCCTGCAGAGCGGCCCGCTACCCGGCGTGAGCTATGCCAGCCAGGCCATGCTGCCATTGAGTGCAGAGCCGCAAAACCTGGCAGCAGATGGCCTGCTGCTGACCAATTTCTTCGGCTTTGGCGGCAATAACGCCAGCCTGGTTCTACAAGGCTGCGTACAGGGAGAAACCCTATGCCGGTAATCGCTGCCTGTGAGATCCACGGCCTGGCCAGCACTAATGACAAACAGTTGAAGGCCGCTCTGGGCCAGTGGCTGGATAGCCCGCCCCGGCGTATTGACCGCCTGATCCTGCAATGCCTACTGGCCGCCGCGCCCCTGAAAGCACAGGTACGCAGCAGCTGCGGCCTGTACCTGGCCTCCGCGCACCCCGCGCGAGCCACCATGGGTGCGCTGCTGGAGGCGGTGTGCGTGCAGCACAAGCAGCCCAAACCCTTCGAGTTTGTGAATAGCGTGAGCAATGCCGCCGGCTTCCACGTCGCCCAGCAGCTGGAGATCGAGGGGCCGAATCTGTTTATCGGCGCCGGTGACGGGGTCTGGGCGCAACTGCTCGCCCTGGCCAATCTGGACCTGCACGACGG
>DASUOY010000378.1:0-3320 GCA_036276395.1 Pseudomonas sp. | reverse complement strand
GGCAGTTGCTGCGCCTGGCCGGCGATTACGATATCCAGGTGGTCGAGGACGATATCTACGGCGAACTGATGTTCGAGCAGGGCCCGACCAAGGCGCTGAAGTCTTACGACCGCGGCGGTCGCGTGGTGTATTGCTCCAGCTTCTCCAAGACCTTGTCGCCCGGAGTGCGCATCGGCTGGATCATCGCCGGCAAGTACCAGGACGAAATCCAGCGCCTGCAGACCTTCAGCACCCATTCGGCCTGCAGCGTGACGCAGATGGCGGTGGCCGCTTACCTGGAGAACGGCGGCTATGACCGCCACCTGCGTTTTATCCGCCAGGAATACCGCAAGAACCTCAGCGCCTTTCAGCTGGCGGTGCAGCAGTACTTCCCCGAAGGCACCCAGATGACCCGGCCCAAGGGCGGTTTTATCCTCTGGGTCAGCCTGCCGGCGCGGGTCAATACCAAGGACCTGCACGTACGCGCCTTGCAGCAGGGCATCAGCATCGCCCCGGGGCTGATCTTCAGCAACACCGAGCAGTTCAACCACTGCATCCGCCTGAACTGCGGCGTCCCGTGGAACCGCGAGGCCGAACGCGCCCTGATGACCCTGGGCATGCTGGCCGGGCAGTTGTGTCAGGAAGGTGTGGGCAGTTTTTAAGTCGGCTTAACCCGATTTCATCAAGGGCTGCGTCTACCTGAGCGAATGGTTTGTTCCGATCGCTCAGGAGATGCCCCCATGTCTGCTTACCCCCTATTGCTTACCCGTCCTCTGCTTGCCGGTTTTACCGCTGGTGTATTGATCTCCCTGGGCGCCTGCAGCGCGTCCAATCCCGATGCAGAGGTCACTGCCGCCAAGCCTGCTGAACCCACCGTGCTGGCGGATAAAAAAGTTGGCGAAGCAGAACGTGCCGAGTTGCACGAGCAGCTGGCTGCTCCAGCTTCCGCGTCAGCCGAGCTGGCACGCAAGAGCGAGGCGTTCGGGGCGCTTGGTAAACCGAGTGTGGCCTACGCGCCCACATCCATGCCTACGCCCATGCCGATAATGCAGGCCGACGCCTTGCCGCCGGGTTACCGCGACGAGAACCGCGAGCAGTATCAGAAACTGGCCGATAACCCGGTGCATGCCGTGGTCGAGACCCCGGTGTCGACCTTTAGCATCGATGTGGACACCGGCAGCTACGCCAATGTGCGGCGTTTCCTCAATGGCGGGCAGTTGCCGCCGCAGGATGCGGTGCGCCTGGAGGAGCTGGTCAATTACTTCCCCTATGCCTACCCGCTGCCCAAGGGCGATGCGCCTTTTGGCATCAATACCGAGCTGGCAGCTACTCCCTGGAATCCGCAAACCCGTCTGTTGCGTATCGCCATCAAGGCGTCGGATCTGCGCGTAGAGGAACTGCCGCCGGCCAATCTGGTGTTTCTGGTGGATGTGTCCGGCTCGATGGATCGCCGCGAAGGGCTGCCGATGGTGCAGGCCACGCTGAAGCTGTTGGTTGAGCAATTGCGCGGCCAGGACAAGGTGTCCCTGGTGGTCTACGCCGGCTCAAGCAGCGTGGTGCTGCAGCCGACATCCGGCAGCGAGAAGGCCAAGATTCGTGGGGCCATCGACCAGCTCACGGCAGGCGGTTCCACTGCCGGCGAGTCGGGCATTCAGCTGGCCTACCAGCAGGCGCAGCAGGGCTTTATCGACGGCGGCATCAACCGCATCCTGTTGGCCACCGATGGCGACTTCAATGTCGGCATCAGCGACTTCGAGACCCTCAAGCAGCTGGCTGCCGCCAAGCGCAAGAGCGGGGTATCCCTGACCACCCTGGGCTTCGGTACCGACAACTACAACGAGCAGTTGATGGAGCAGTTGGCCGACGCTGGCGATGGCAACTACGCCTATATCGACAACCTGCGTGAGGCGCGCAAGGTGCTGGTGGATCAGCTCGGCTCGACCCTGGCCACGGTGGCCCGCGATGTGAAGATCCAGGTCGAGTTCAACCCGGCCGAGGTCAGCGAGTACCGCCTGCTCGGTTATGAGAACCGTGCGCTGAAGCGTGAGGATTTCAGCAACGACAAGGTCGATGCCGGTGAAATCGGCGCAGGCCACACGGTAACCGCGCTCTATGAGGTGGTGCCGAGCGGCGCCAAGGGCTGGCTGGAGCCACTGCGCTATCAAGCCGCGAAGGCTGACAGCAAGACAGGCGAACTGGCCTGGCTGCGTATCCGCTACAAGGCGCCGGGGCAGGGCGCGAGCAAACTGCTGGAGCAGCCGATCCAGGCGGATACGGCCGTGGCCTTGAATCAGGCCAGTGAGGATCTGCGCTTTGCCGCCGCGGTGGCGGCCTTTGCCCAGCAGCTTAAAGGCGACAAGTACACCGGGCGCTTTAGCCTGGCCGACAGCGCCGAGCTGGCGCGTACGGCCCGCGGCGAGGATCGCTTCGGCCTGCGCGCCGAGTTCGTGCAGCTGGTGGAACTGGCGCAGAGCCTGCAGAATCCGGCTACCGGTCCAACTACTGCACGAGTGCTCCAGTGAATCGACCCCTCACGGATGACGACGCCGCCTTGTTGCGGCGTTACCGCCAAGGCGACAGCGCGGCTTTTGCCCAGCTGTACCAACGCCATCGGCTGGGCCTGTTTCGCTTTCTGCTCGGCCTATGCGGCGACCACGCCCTGGCCGAGGAGGTGTTTCAGGACACCTGGCTAAGCCTGATCCGCAGCCAGAGCGAGCAGCGCGAGGCGGTGCTGTTCAAGACCTGGCTGTACCAGATCGCCCGCAACCGGCTGATCGACCACTGGCGCAAGCACGGCCGGCACCAGGCGGGGCATGCCGAGTACGATGAACAGCAGCATGCCCCGCCCGACCCGCAGCCGGGGCCCGAGCAGCAGCTCAGCCTGAGCCGCGATCAGCAGCGTTTGCAGGCGGCACTGGATGATCTGCCGGCCGAGCAGCGTGAAGTCTTCCTGTTGCGCGCCCACGGCGACCTGGAGCTGGGCGAGATCGCCGCACTGACCCAGACCCCCGCCGAGACGGTAAAGAGCCGTCTGCGTTATGCCCTGCAGAAGTTACGCCGGCTGCTGGCCGACCCGGCCGCCGAGGAGTTGCCCCTATGAAGCACGATCAACACAGCCCCGATGCGCAAGAGCTACAGATGCTTGCGCATTTTCGCGCGCACAGCCCTGGCGAGCCCTCGGCCGAGCTGGATGCACGGATTCTCGCGGCCGCCAATGCAGCGGCGCCGGCTGCCGTTGCGGGTGAACAACCGCCCGGCTGGAGCGCGCGCCTGCACGCCTGGCTATTCGGCGCCGGCCGTCAGCGCTGGTCACTGGCCCTGGCCGGGGTGGCCTGCCTGGG
>DASUOY010000377.1:0-9574 GCA_036276395.1 Pseudomonas sp. | reverse complement strand
GATGACGAACTGCTTTCCGAAGTACAGCGCCTGACCCGCTCCTTCGCCTACAAGCCCTACCGCGGCAAGCAGGCGCTGCCGATCCACGGGCTGTTTCTGATGGGCAGCCTGGGCACCGTGGCCCAGGCGGAAAACAGCGATATGGATATGTGGCTGTGCCATGCCGCCGACCTCAGCTCCGGGCAAATCGACGAGCTGAGCAAGAAATGCGCGCTGCTCGAAGCCTGGGCCGCGACCCAGGGCGCCGAGGTGCATTTCTTTCTGATCAACCCGACGCGCTTTACCGTCGGCGACCGCGAGGCCCAGCTGACCTCCGATGACTGCGGCACCACCCAGCACTACCTGCTGCTCGATGAGTTCTACCGCACCGCGATCTGGCTGGGCGGGCGCACACCGCTGTGGTGGCTGGTGCCCATCTATGAGGAACAGCGCTACCTGCATTACACCGAAACCCTGCTGTCCAAGCGCTTTATCCGCGCCGAGGAGGTGCTCGACCTCGGCCACCTGGCGCGCATTCCGCCGGAGGAATTTATCGGCGCCGGCATGTGGCAACTGTTCAAGGGCATCGAGTCGCCCTACAAGTCGGTGCTCAAGCTGCTGCTGACCGAGGTCTATGCCAGCGAACACCCCAAGGTCCAATGCCTGTCGCTGCGCTTCAAGCAGGCGGTATTCGCCAACCAGCTGGACCTCGACGAACTCGACCCCTACATAGTGGTGTACCGCCGCCTGGAGGAATACCTGCTGGGCCGCGGCGAGCACGAGCGCCTGGAGCTGATCCGCCGCTGTCTGTACCTCAAGGTGGACAAGAAACTCAGCCGGCCGCCACGCAACAACCGCAAGAGCTGGCAACGCCTGCTGCTCGAACGCCTGACCCGCGACTGGAACTGGGACAGCCGCCAGCTGGCCCTGCTCGACAGCCGCAGCCAGTGGAAGGTGCGCCAGGTCAGCGCCGAACGGCGCATGCTGGTCAACGAGCTGACCTACAGCTACCGCTTTCTCTCCGCCTTCGCCCGCAGCGAGCAGGCCGGCACCTCGCTCAACAGCCGCGACCTCGGCGTACTCGGCCGGCGCCTGTATGCCGCCTTCGAACGCAAGGCCGGCAAGGTGGAATTTATCAACCCGGGCATCGCCCCGGACCTGGCCGAAGACACCCTGACCCTGGCCCAGGGCCCCAGCCCGGAAGTACCCAACGAAAGCCAGTGGGGCCTCTACCACGGCAATATCGGCGCCCAGGAGCTGGAAGACTTCGCCCCGATCAAACGCACCCGCGCGCTGATCGAACTGCTCGCCTGGTGCCAGCGTAACGGCGTGATCGACAACAGCACGCGCCTGTCGCTGCACCCGGGCTCCAGCGATCTCGGCGAGCATGAGCTGTCCAACCTGCTGGCCAGCCTGCAGCAGGTGGTGCCGCTGCCCTTGCCGGCGGTTGAGGAAAGCGCCCTGCTGCGCCCGAGCATCCCCGCCACCGTGCTGCTGCTGGTGAATGTTGGGGTCGACCCGCTCAAGCAGTTCAGCCAGCTGAATGTGCATATGACCAGCGAACGCACCGACGCCCTGGGCTACTCAGGGGTGCGGGAAAACCTGATCCAGACCATCGATCAGGTCAGTCTGAACAGCTGGAACGAGCTGCTGGTCAGCCGCTACGAAGGCCCCCACGCTCTGCTCGACTGCCTGCGCGACTTTCTCAACAGCCTGCCGCCGAGCGGCAAGAAACCCAAGCTGCTGGTGCGCTGCTTCTGCCGCAACCGCGCCACGGCCATCGCCGAACGGGTCGAGGAACTGTTCCGCGAAACCCTGAGCAACTTCGGCGCCACGCAGAACCACCGCTACCTGCTGCAGATCAAGCAGCACTACCACCTGCTCGACCTGGTTCCCGGCCAGGTCCAGCATACCGCCCTGAAAGACCTGCCCGCGCTGCTCGAGCACCTGGGCCTGGAGCGCCCGCATTACAGCGAACTGCACCTCGACCGCAGCGCCCTGGAGGGCGAGGATCTGGCGCTGATCCTGCCGTCCGGGCGGGCGCAGTGCATCCAGGTGTTCTACCGGCTCAACGAGGCCAACGCCATAGCCGAACTGAGCGTGCTCGACGAACACAATGCGCTGTGGCAACAACGCATGCCGTTCCGTGACGAACAGAGCCTGCTCACCCCGTTGCAACGCTTTCTGCAATCGGTGTTGTACCGGCACAACGCCCTGCTGCCGCTGGACAACCCGCAGAGCAACCCGAGCCTGGATATCCTCTACTACCGCCTCGAGCCGGATGCGCCACTGCGCGCCCAACGCCTGGAACGCCGCCCGGCGCCGCGCTCGCCGATCAGCCACCCGTTCTACGATGTGCAGGTGATAGTCGAGCCGGGCGAAGGCAAGCGCGCCCACGTCACCCTGTACTGCAACCACCGGGAATTTTCCGAACTGCAATACGCCGGCGACCTGTTCGCCGCCGTGGCCCAGCATATCCTCGCCCAGCGCTCGGGCGGCGCGCGCTACCCCTGCTATATCACCGACCTCGACCTGTCCGGCGTGCTTGCCGAAGGCCATACCCAGACGGTGCACTACCTGCGCTACAAGAGCCGCCTGGAAGAAGCGCTGAACAACGCCCTGCAAAAGGCTTGAGCCAGCACAGCCTCAGGCCGTCTGCGGCCGAGCCAACCGAGACTAATCGCGCATCGGCGCCTGGGGATGCTGCAGGGCATACAGGTAGCAATCGGCCAGGCTGTGGTTGGCCGCCACCCCGCCGTAGCTGGCGCTGAAGGTCAGCGCCAGGCCCAGGTGCTGATAGAGCAGGTCGCCCACCACGCCAGGCGGCACTTGCGGCACCAGGTCGCTGTCGTTGACCAGGCGGAAGGTCGGCACGCCCAGGGCGTTGTAGTGGCCGGCGAAATCCACCGCGGCCAGGCGCGGGCTGGCGAAGCTGTAGTGCTGCAGCGGCAGGTCCGGCCAGCGCTCGCGCAAATCCAGCACCGCCAGGCTCGACAACGCACCGCCCAGGCTGTGCGCACAGACCCATTGCGGCCCGTTCGGCTGCAGGCCATCGACGGCATGCATAGCCAGATCGCGCAGCGAACCGTAGAGCTTGAGAAAACCCTTATGCACCCGCCCGACGCCAGGCTGCCAGGGGTAGTCGCGCTGCTCGGCGGCCAGATCGTCGAGCCAGTCCTGCAGCGTATCGGTGCCGCGAAACACCAGATAAACCTCGCCCTGCGGATCGCGCGCGGCGAAGCCGAAGGGCTCCGACTCATTGAGAAATCGCAGCTCGCTGAGCACGCTCCAGATCGCCGCGGAGAAGCGCCAACCCGGCAGCGCCGGCGGCTGCCAGTGGAAATCCTGCGGTCGCCGCGGGCGGTCCTGGGCTTGCCATTGGCTGTACTGGTCATAGGCGGCGCCGACCAGCTCGGCGCACTGCAGCGCCTGGGACAGGGAAAAACCTTGGGGGAAATACAGGGGCAGACTGGACATCGGGGCCTCCTTGCCGACTCGAACGTGCCTAGGGTCTATGCGGTTAGCCGGCTTGGCCAACTTGCCGCACAGGCCACTAGCACTCTAGACCATGGCCGGCAGCGCCGTGGCCAGGGGCGGATTAACGGCTATATTCGCCCGCCGCCTCCGGCTGATACTCCACCGCCAGCAGGGTCAGCTTGAGCAGCTTGCCAGTCGGCGCTGCCCAGTCGATATGCTGGCCGACGGACAGGCCCAGCAGGGCGCTGCCGACCGGCGCGAGGATCGACACCTTGCCCTCGCCCCCGGCGTCCTGCGGGTAGACCAGGGTCAGGTGGTAATCCTTGCCGCTGCTCTCTTCGCGGCAATGCACCCGCGAATTCATGGTCACCACGCCGGCCGGCACCTCGTCATGCCCCACCACTTCGGCACGATCCAGCTCGGCTTGCAGGGCCACAGCGCCAGGACCGAAATCCTCCAGGCCGTCGAGCAAACGCTCCAGACGCTGCAAATCGAGGCGGGTGATGGTGATGGTGGGTGCGCTGGTCATGGTGCGGGTCTATCCCCTTTAACGGTCGTGGAAAAAGCAAAACCCCATCGCCAGGATGGGGTTTTGCAAGAGTGCCTCGACCCTACCACAGCCTCTCAAATAAACAAGACCGGGCGGTCAGCCGCGCGACTGCAGGCGCCCCAGGGCAAGCTGGCAGATAACCCGGCGCCTGGGGGTGTCGGCTTTGGCCCACTCGAGTATCTCGGCCAGGCTGCGGCCACAGCCCAGGCAGATATCCTGGTCGTCCAGGCAGCACTGCCGGCGGCACGGCGAGGCGACCTCGACCGCCGCCGCGCCGCGGCCCTCAGAGTTCTTCGAACTCAAGGTCGGCACCGGACTGTTCCAGGGTGATGCGCGTCAGCATCTCACCCAGTTGTTCATCGCTACTGTCGCAGATCCAGCGCTCGCTGGCCTGGTCGTAGTCGAAGTGATAACCACCGGAGCGCGCCGCCAGCCACAGCTGACGCAGCGGCTCCTGGCGGCTGAAGATCAGCTGGGTGCCGTTCTCGAAACGCACGGTCAGCACCCCGGCGGAATTCTCCAGGTCGAGGTCCAGGTCGCAGTCATCGAAAATATCTTCCACCGCCTGCTGGGTGGCATCGACCAGATCGTGAAAGCGGGCTTCGGTCAAACTCATTGCGACTTACCTCGAAAAATCAGCGACTACAAAAATCTTGGATATCTGGCGTTATGAAAGCGTGACGAGCGAAGGTTAGGCAAGGCGCAAGTAGGCTAGAAACGTAGCGCAGCATAGTAACAGCCAACGGCTGACCCGCAGGGTGAGCGCAGCGAATCAAGCGGAGTGTACGTCTGTACATGAGCAAAACTCGCTTCACTCGCCCTACGGGCCGCGCTGAAGCGCGTTAGCCACAAGTGGCTTTCCGAGCCTGCTTGCAACGCCGCATAACCGAGCGCAGTAGCTTTCATAATGTCAGATGGCGACGGTATTCACCTGGGCTCTGCCCAGTCCAGCGGCGAAAGGCGCGGGCCAGTGAGCCCGGCTCGCTGAAGCCGACCAGAAAGGCGATTTCCGCCAGTTCCAGCGCCGGATCGCGCAGATAGTGCAACACCAGTTGCTGGCGTGTCTCATCCAGCAGCTGATTAAAGGATAACCCGGCTTCGCGCAAACGCCGCTGCAGGGTACGCGGGCTGAGGGCCAAACGCGCGGCGATCTGCGGCAAATCCGCCCCGGCCTCCGGCAGCTGCCGCGCCAGTTCCAGGCGCGCACGGTCCAGCACGCTATGGCCCTGCCTGATCTCGCCGAGCAGGCGATCGGCATAGGCATCGAGCATCAGACGCACCTGGGCATCGGCCTGACCCAGGGGCAAAGCCAGCAGGCGCTTGGGGAACACCAGGGCGTTATCCGCCTGGCCGAACAGCACCGGGCAACGGAAGATCCGCTGGTGCTCGCTGACATCCGCCGGCGCCGCATGCTGGAAACGCACCTCGGTGGGCGGAATGTCCTGGCCACTGATCCAGTGGCCGAAGGTCACCCAGGCGGCCAGGGTTTCCTCGCTGAGCTGACGTTGCTGCTGCGCCAGCAGCGGCTGCCAGCTGTGCGCCACCTGGGGTTCGACACCTGCGCGGGGCGGCTCGTCGGCCAGATCGACCTGGCCCAGATTGCCCACCAGCGCGGCGTAACGGGCCTGGCGGTGAAGGGCATCGGCCAGGGTCGCGCAGCTCATGATCAGGTAGCCGAGTACACCGTAATAACCAGGTCGCACCGCCTCGCCCAGGTGCAGGCCGAGGCAGTCGTCACCGCTCAATTGCACGCCCAGGCCGAGCAATTCCAGGTAGGCGCTGGCGGCGATACGCTGATCGCGCTGCATCAGCACCTGCGGACTCAGTTGCACGCGCTCGAGCAAGGCGCCGGCATCGAGCCCCTGGCGCGTCAGGTAATCGAGCAGGCCCTGCAGGTAGGCGACTGAAACCGAACTGCCGAGCAACGGGGGGGTATCCATGCAGACTCCTGATCACTGCCATGCGCCTTGTAGATCGCCAAAGATACAGGCAAAGCCCCGCCAGACGGGAATCCTGGCGCATAGGCAAGGCTCCGGGGGGCCGGTATACTCCTGCGCATTCGTGCTTTATTACAAGGATTCCCCCATGAAGCGGTTGTTTACTGCCCTTATCGCGCTGGTCGCCGTTACCACCCTGCTCGCCGGCTGCGGCCAGAAAGGCCCGCTGTTCCTCCCGGAAGACAGCCAGCCCGCCCCAGCGCAGACCGAATAAGGACCGCCCATGAACGCCTTCAACTACCGCGACGGCGCGCTGTTCGCGGAAGGCGTGGCCTTGTCCGCCATCGCCCAACGCTTCGGCACGCCGACCTACGTCTACTCGCGTGCCCATATCGAAGCCCAGTACCACGCCTATGCCGATGCCCTGCAGGGCATGCCCCATCTGGTCTGCTTCGCCGTCAAAGCCAACTCCAATATCGGTGTGCTGAACGTGCTGGCGCGCCTCGGCGCCGGTTTCGATATCGTCTCCCGTGGCGAGCTGGAGCGCGTGCTGAGCGCCGGCGGTGAGGCGAGCAAGATCGTCTTCTCCGGCGTCGGCAAAAGCCGTGACGACATGCGCCGCGCCCTGGAAGTGGGCGTGCATTGCTTCAACGTCGAATCCACCGAGGAGCTGGAGCGCCTGCAACTGGTTGCCGCCGAGCTGGGCAAGACTGCAGCGATCTCGCTGCGGGTCAACCCGGATGTCGACGCCGGCACTCACCCCTATATTTCCACCGGCCTCAAAGAGAACAAGTTCGGCATCGATATCGAGCAGGCCGAGGCCGTTTACGCCCGCGCCGCCACGCTGCCGAACCTGCAGGTGGTAGGCGTCGACTGCCATATCGGCTCGCAGCTGACCAGCCTGCCGCCCTTCCTCGACGCCCTGGATCGCCTGCTGGTGCTGATCGACCGCCTGGCCGAGCGCGGCATCCGCATCAAGCATCTGGACCTGGGTGGCGGCCTCGGCGTGCAATACCGCGACGAGCAACCGCCGCTGGCCGGTGACTACATCAAGGCCGTACGTGAGCGCATTGCCGGCCGCGACCTGGCCCTGGTATTCGAGCCGGGCCGCTCCATCGTTGCCAACGCCGGCGTGCTGCTGACTCAGGTCGAGTACCTCAAGCACACCGAGCACAAGGATTTCGCCATAGTCGATGCGGCGATGAACGACCTGATCCGCCCGGCCCTGTATCAGGCCTGGATGGACGTGGTGGCGGTGCAGCCGCGCGATGGCGCGACGCGCAACTACGACATAGTCGGGCCGATCTGCGAGACCGGTGATTTCCTCGCCAAGGATCGCGACCTGGTGCTGGCCGAAGGCGACCTGCTGGCCGTGCGTTCTGCCGGTGCCTATGGTTTTGTCATGAGCTCCAACTACAACACCCGCGGCCGCGCCGCCGAGGTGATGGTGGATGGTGAACACGCCTTCGAAGTGCGTCGTCGTGAGACGCTCAGCGAACTCTTTGCGGGCGAAAGCCGCCTGCCGGAGTAGTGGCGATGTTATTGCGCTTTACCAAGATGCACGGCCTGGGCAATGACTTTATGGTCCTCGATCTGGTCAGCCAGCACGCGCATATCCAGCCGAAGAACGCCAAGCAGTGGGGCGACCGCCACACCGGCGTAGGCTTCGATCAGCTGCTGCTGGTCGAGCCGCCAAGCAATCCGGATGTCGACTTCCGCTATCGCATTTTCAACGCCGACGGCTCTGAAGTGGAGCAGTGCGGCAACGGCGCGCGCTGCTTCGCCCGCTTCGTGCTGGACAAGCGCCTCACGGTGAAGAAGCAGATCCGCGTGGAAACCAAGGGCGGCATCATCGAGCTGGACGTGCGCGCCGACGGGCAGATCAGCGTCAATATGGGCGCGCCGCGCCTGGTGCCGGCGGATATCCCCTTCCAGGCCGAACAACAGGCGCTCAGCTATCGGGTCGAAGTCGATGGCCTGCAGGTCGAGCTGGCCGCCATCTCCATGGGCAACCCCCATGCGGTGCTGCGCGTCGACAGCGTCGATAGCGCGCCGGTGCACAGCCTGGGGGCCAAGCTGGAACAGCATCCGCGCTTCCCGCAGCGGGTGAATGTCGGCTTCCTGCAAGTGGTTGACCGCCAGCGCGCCAAGCTGCGCGTTTGGGAACGCGGCGCCGGCGAGACCCAGGCCTGCGGTACCGGCGCCTGCGCCGCGGCAGTAGCGGCAATCAGTCAGGGCTGGATGGATTCACCGGTGCAGATCGAACTGCCCGGCGGCAAACTGAGCATCGAGTGGGCAGGCCCCGGCCAGCCCGTTATGATGACCGGACCCGCCGTACGGGTGTACGAAGGACAGGTTCGTTTATGACCGAGCAGCGCCTATGACAGACCAGCAGGATTCGCCCAAGCCCCTGGATTCGGAAACGGTCGCCGCCTATCTGCGCCTGCATCCGGAGTTCTTTATCGACCACGACGAGCTGATCCCCGAGCTGCGCATTCCGCACCAGCGCGGCGATACGGTGTCGCTGGTCGAGCGCCAGGTGAAACTGCTGCGCGAGCGCAATATCGAGATGCGCCACCGCCTGTCGCAGCTGATGGACGTGGCCCGCGACAACGACCGCCTGTTCGACAAGACCCGTCGTCTGGTGCTCGACCTGCTGGATGCGGGCAGCCTGGAAGAAGTGGTCAGCTGCGTCGAAGACAGCCTGCGCCGTGAATTCCTGGTGCCCTTTGTCAGCCTGATCCTGTTCAGCGACGTGCCCATGCCGGTCGGCCGCACGGTCAGCAGCGCCGAGGCCCACCAGGCCATAGGCGGCCTGCTGGCCGGCGGTAAGACCATCTGCGGGGTGCTGCGCGAGCACGAGCTGAACTTCCTGTTCGGTGCCGAGGATGGCGCGCAAGTCGGCTCGGCGGCGGTGGTCAGCATTGCCTACCAGGGCCTGCATGGCGTGCTGGCGATCGGCAGCGCCGACCCGCAGCATTACAAGAGCTCCCTGGGCACCCTGTTCCTCGGTTATATCGCCGAGGTGCTGGCCCGCGTCGTACCGGGCTTTGCCACGCCCTTGCGCTCGGTGCGTTAAGCGCGACCAAACATTGCACCGACCGCAGGGAGCTTCCATGCAAGACCTCCTGGCCGCCTATCTCGAACACCTGCGCAGCGAGCGTCAGTTGTCGCCGCACACCCTGAGCGGTTATGGCCAGGATCTGGCCAAACTGCTGGCCTTCTGCGAGCAGGAAAAGGTCGCCACCTGGACCGCACTGGATACCCAGCAGCTGCGCCGGCTGATCGGTCGCCTGCATATGCAGGGGCAATCCAGCCGCAGCCTGGCCCGCCTGCTCTCGGCAACCCGCGGCCTGTATCGCTACCTGATCCGTGAGGGCCACTGCCAGAGTGATCCGGCCAGCGGCCTGATGCCGCCCAAGGGCGAGCGCCGCCTGCCGAAAACCCTGGATGCCGACCGCGCCGCGCAATTGCTCGATGGCGCCCTGGAGGACGACTTTATCGCCGTCCGCGACCAGGCCATGCTCGAACTCTTCTACTCCTCGGGCCTGCGCCTGTCGGAGTTGGTCGGCCTGAATCTCGATGGCCTCGACCTGCCGGCAGGCCTGGTGCGGGTTATCGGCAAGGGCAA
>DASUOY010000376.1:0-3417 GCA_036276395.1 Pseudomonas sp. | reverse complement strand
GAGTCGGGCATGTTGTCTCGCCTTGAGCGGTTGGCCGATGGCGAGGAATGCTTCCATGTTATCGAGTTGCAGCCATACAGCGAGGATGAGACTCGCGAGTATCTGGCGCTGAGGCTCGAAGGCGCGGGGCAGGGCATTGAGTTGCTGTCGGACGAGCAGGTGGCTGATATTCATGAGCAATCCGGCGGCTGGCCGGGCGCTATCAATCAGGTGGCGCGCGAGTGTCTGGTCGATAGCATGGCGGCGCGTCGCGCTGCGGCCAACTCTCGGGGCTTTGCCTTGAGCCTGCCGCGCAAGCATGTGCTGGCATTGTTGGTGGTGGCTGCGGGTGTGGCTGCCGCCTGGTTTATGCAGGGGCGTGTGGCTGAGAATGTTGAGGCTCCGTTGGTCGCGCAATTGCCACTTGGGCAGTCCGTGGCGCCTGCTGAAGTTGACGCGCCAGTAGCTGTGGCGCCTGAGGCAGCCCCGGCAATTCAATTTGCGGGCGCCAACCAACCGTTACCGCTGCCCTTGGTGGGTGAGGCTCAGCCCGTCATTCGTGAGCCGCTGGCTCGCGCGGCCGGTTTGAGCGGTGCGGAAGAGGGCGATGTCGCGGGTGCTGCAAGTGCTGCCGATGTTCCGCCTGAGGCGCCGCCTGTAGTAGCTGCTGCGCCGGCAGTGCCTGCGCCTGAGCCAGTAAAGGTTCAGCCGGCGGCTACGATTGCACCTGCACCTGCACCTGCACCCAAGCCGGTTGCTGCGCCTGTGGTGGCTAAGTCGCCAGTGCCGGCAGTGGCTGCCAAGCCTGCTGGTACAAGTGCGGGTGGGTGGTATGCGGCGCAGGCTGGCTCGCACTTTACCCTGCAGATTCTGGGGGCGCGGTCGGAAAGTGCTGCGCAGGCTTTTGTGCGCGAGTATGGTGCGCAGTACCACTATTTCAAGAAGCAGCACCAGGGTAAGCCGCTGTTCGTGGTGACCTATGGCAGCTTTGCCACTCGTGATGCGGCACAGGTGGCCTTGCGCGGCTTGCCCGCCAAGGTGCAGGCTGGCAAGCCGTGGCCGCGCAACTTTGCCGGAATTCAGCAGGAAATTGCCCTGACACGCTAATAGAGCGGGCAGGCTGACCGCAGGGTCGATATCACGACCCTGCGGTCTATTCCTTCGTTTTCGCGACATAAGGTTTCATGCTTTCGTCACTAAGGTTTGTGACGGCCTAGGTGGATATGTACAATGGCTACCCTTTCGCCTGCGCAAAGCTGGGGCTTAGTCCTGCGCGCACGGTAAGTGGTTGAATTAGAAAGTAAATGCCTTGAGATAGGCTGTCTGGTGAGAGTCCCTATGAAAGCAGGTTTGTACCGTCCTGATGAGTTCAAGGATAACTGCGGCTTCGGCCTGATCGCCCATATGCAGGGCGAGGCGAGCCATCACCTGCTGCAGACCGCGATTGAAGCGCTGACATGCATGACCCACCGCGGCGGGATTAACGCCGACGGTAAGACTGGTGATGGCTGTGGTCTGTTGATTCAGAAGCCTGATGCGTTTCTGCGGGCGATGGCCCAGCAGCATTTCGCGGTCGAGCTGCCCAAGCAGTACGCCGTGGGCATGGTGTTCTTCAACCAGGACTCGGCCAAGGCCGAAGCTGCCCGCGAAAACATGAATCGCGAGATTCTGGCTGCCGGCCTGACCCTGGTGGGCTGGCGCAAAGTGCCGATCGACACCAGCGTGCTTGGCCGCCTGGCGCTTGAGCGTCTGCCGCAGATTGAGCAGGTGTTTATCGGCGGCGAAGGTCTGTCCGATCAGGACTTCGCGATCAAGCTGTTCAGCGCCCGTCGTCGTTCCTCGGTGGCCAACGCCGCCGATAGCGACCACTACATCTGCAGCTTTTCGCACAAGACCATCATCTATAAAGGCCTGATGATGCCGGCCGACCTGCAGCAGTTCTACCCAGACCTGGGTGACGAGCGTCTGCAGACCGCCATTTGCGTATTCCACCAGCGCTTCTCCACCAACACCCTGCCGAAGTGGCCGCTGGCTCAGCCGTTCCGCTTCCTGGCGCACAACGGTGAGATCAACACCATCACCGGTAACCGCAACTGGGCGCAGGCGCGCCGGTTGAAGTTCGCCAACGACCTGATCCCCGATCTCGAAGAGCTCGGCCCGCTGGTCAATCGCGTGGGTTCCGACTCCTCGAGCATGGACAACATGCTTGAGCTGATGGTCACTGGCGGCATCGACCTGTTCCGTGGCGTGCGCATGATCATTCCGCCAGCCTGGCAGAACGTCGAGACCATGGACGCCGATCTGCGCGCGTTCTATGAGTACAACTCCATGCATATGGAGCCCTGGGATGGTCCAGCCGGTGTGGTGCTGACCGATGGTCGCCACGCCGTGTGCCTGCTCGACCGTAACGGTCTGCGCCCGGCGCGTTGGGTCACGACGAAGAATGGCTATATCACCCTGGCCTCGGAAATCGGCGTGTGGAACTACGCACCCGAAGACGTATTGGCCAAGGGCCGCGTCGGCCCAGGGCAGATTCTCGCGGTTGACACCGAAACCGGGCAGATCCTCGGCAGCGACGATATCGACAACCGTCTGAAGTCGCGTCACCCCTACAAACAGTGGATGCGCAAGAGTGCCCAGCGCATTCAGGCGACCCTGGAAGACCGCGACCATGGCTCGGCGTTCTACGACGTCGACCAGCTCAAGCAGTACATGAAGATGTACCAGGTCACCTTCGAGGAGCGTGATCAGGTGCTGCGCCCGCTCGGCGAACAGGGCCAGGAAGCTGTCGGCTCCATGGGCGATGACACGCCGATGGCCGTGCTCAGCCAGCGCGTGCGTTCGCCGTACGACTACTTCCGCCAACAGTTCGCCCAGGTTACCAACCCGCCGATCGACCCGCTGCGTGAAGCCATCGTCATGTCGCTGGAGATCTGCCTCGGTGCCGAGCGCAATATCTTCACCGAGTCGCCCGAGCATGCCGCCCGCGTGATTCTCAGCAGCCCGGTGATCTCGCCGGCCAAGTGGCGCGCCCTGATGAACCTGGATCGCCCAGGCTTCGAGCGCCAGCTGATCGACATGAACTATGACGAGTCCGTCGGTCTGGAAGCGGCCGTACGCAATATGGCCGATCAGGCCGAAGAAGCGGTGCGCGCCGGTAAGGTGCTGCTGGTTCTGTCCGACCGTCATATCGCCCCGGGCAAACTGCCGGCCCACGCCTCGCTGGTCACCGGTGCGATTCACCATCGCCTGACCGAGAAAGGCCTGCGTTGCGACTGCAACATCCTGGTGGAAACTGCCACTGCCCGTGATCCGCACCACTATGCGGTGCTGTTGGGCTTCGGCGCGTCGGCGGTTTACCCGTTCCTCGCTTACGAAGTGCTGGGTGACTTGATTCGCACCGGCGAAGTGCTCGGCGATCTCTATGAGGTGTTCAAG
>DASUOY010000375.1:0-2606 GCA_036276395.1 Pseudomonas sp. | reverse complement strand
CTGCCTGGCCAAGCAGGTGGTGCGCGAAACCCTGAGTGAAGTGCACAACAGCCAAGCAGCGCTGGCCTACCCGGCTAGCTTTGTCGCCGCCTGATTTAACAGATGTGTAAAGAACCGGACCCAGTGTCCGGTTTTTTTATGCCTGAATTTCAATGCATTAGCGGCCAAATGCAGAACTTAAATATTCGTATTTATATTAATTTCCACTTAATTTTCATGCGCTTAGGTTTGACAGTTGAAAACCCCAGGACCAGACTCAGGCATTACTTCTTTCACTCAAAGGACAGGCAGCATGAAAGGCGACAAGAAAGTCATCCAGCATCTGAACAAGATCCTCGGTAACGAGCTGGTCGCGATCAACCAGTATTTCCTGCATGCGCGCATGTATGAGGACTGGGGCCTGAAAAAGCTCGGCGAGCACGAGTACCACGAGTCCATCGACGAGATGAAGCATGCGGACAAGCTGATCAAGCGCATCCTCTTCCTCGAAGGCCTGCCCAACCTGCAGGATCTGGGCAAGATCCTGATCGGGGAAAACACCCAGGAAATGCTTGAGTGCGACCTGAAGATCGAGCACAAGGCACATATCGACCTGAAAGCGGCAATTGCCTACTGCGAAAGCATCGGCGACTACGCCAGCCGCGAGCTGCTGGAAGACATCCTCTGCTCGGAAGAAGACCATATCGACTGGCTGGAAACCCAACTGAGCCTGATCGAGAAAGTCGGCCTGCAGAACTACCTGCAATCGCAGATGGACGAATAAGAACCTGTTTACGATCTGCTGCGCGTCGGCCCTGCTGCGTTAAAAACAGGCTCGGAATGCCGCTTGCGGCTAACGCGCTTAAGCGCGACCCGAAGGGCGAGTGAAACGAGTCATGCTCATGTACAACAGTACACTCCGCTCCCTCACCTGTTTTGACCAGCCGGAGGCTGTTACTACGTAGCGCCTTGCATGGCTCTAGCTCGCAAGATCGTAAATAGGTTCTATAGCGTAATAAGCCACACCATAAACAAGAAACCCCGCACTAGGCGGGGTTTCTTGTTTATGCAAACGCGGATTAGGCGTCGGCTTTCTGCACGGCGTTCTTGATCAGGCTCTGCAACTCACCCTTCTCGAACATTTCGACCAGAATATCGCTGCCGCCGACCAGCTCACCGCCGACCCACAGCTGCGGGAAGGTCGGCCAGTTGGCATACTTGGGCAGGTTGGCGCGGATTTCCGGGTTTTGCAGGATGTCGACATAGGCGAATTTTTCGCCACAGGCCATGACCACCTGGGCCGCCTTGGAGGAAAAGCCGCACTGTGGAGCGTTCGGCGAGCCTTTCATGTACAGCAGAACGGTGTTGTTACCGATCTGTTCTTTGATGGTTTCGATGATATCCATTGGGCACCTCAGGACTTAACTACCCGACTCACGGGTCGGCACGGTGGCAGCATTGTAACCAAAAGCCGAGCGCAATGCTCGGCCTTGCCACCGCCAAAACTCTCCCGCGACGGCCTCAGGCCGCCTCCACCTCGACCGGCACACCATTAAGCGCCGCATTACCGGACAGCGCGTCGAGCTGGCGCTCATCGGTCAGGTCGTTGGCGCTGGCGCCCGGCTGGGCGCTGGCGATGCTCATCTGCACCCCCGGGCGGGCATGGCCCCAGCCATGGGGCAGGCTGACCACCCCGGCCATCATCTCATCACTGGCCGCCACTTCCACTTCGATCGCCCCAACCCGCGAGCGCACCCGCACCAACTGGCCATCGGCCAGGCCACGCTGAGCCAGATCCGCCGGGTTCATCAGCAGTTGATGGCGCGGCTTGCCCTTCACCAAGCGGTGATAGTTGTGCATCCAGGAGTTATTGCTGCGCACATGGCGGCGGCCGATCAGCAGCAGTTCATCGGCCTTGGGCAGTGCTTGCTCGGCGAAGCGCGGCAGATCGCTCAACAGCAAGGCGGGAGCGGCCTGGACCTGCTTGCCCGGGGTATTCAAGCGTGCGGCCAGGCTGGGCTTGAGCGCCCCCAGATCGATACCGTGGGGATGCTCCAGCAGCTTGGCCAGGGACAGCTGGTGCTCGGACTTGTCGCCATAGCGCCCCATGCGCAGGCCCATGTCGATCAGCTGCGCCGGCGCCATGGTCGGCTTCAGCTCCACCTCGAGCTTGGCGGCGAAGGCCTTGGCCAGGCCGACGAAGATTTCCCAGTCGTGCAGCGCACCGGCCGGCTTGTCCAGCACCGGCTGGTTGAAGCGGGCGACATTGCGCACGGCGAAGCTGTTGAAGGTCATGTCGTAGTGATCATGTTCCAGCGGCCCGGTGGGCGGCAGGATCAGGTCGGCGTAACGGGTGGTTTCGTTGATATAGGGGTCGATGCTGAGCATAAACTCCAGGCCGTCCAGAGCCTGCTCCAGCTGGCGGCCGTTGGGCGTCGACAGCACCGGGTTGCCGGCCACTGTGACCAGAGCGCGGATCTGCCCTTCGCCCTCGGTAAGCATTTCTTCGGCCAGCGCCGCCACTGGCAGTTCGCCGCCGTATTCCGGCAACCCGGAGACGCGGCTGCGCCAGCGGTCGAAGTGAGTGCCGGAGCTGGAGGTGGTCAGGTCGATGGCTGCCTCGGTGC
>DASUOY010000374.1:0-6927 GCA_036276395.1 Pseudomonas sp. | reverse complement strand
GTGGCCCACAAGTGCGCGCAGCACAACGACGAACTCGGTCGTATTGCTATCGCGTCGCGCAACATCTCCAAATGCCAGGCCATCATCGACAGCGTAAAGGCCAAGGGCAGCTTGAAGCAGCCGGCCGAGATCCAGGCCTATGCCCTGAATGCGCTGGATATTGAAGCAACCAAGACGCTGATTCGTGAAACCGAATCGCAGATTGTTATCAACGTGGGTTCGGCCTTCCTCAATATGTCGGTGCTGCGCGCCTGCATCGATACCGGCGCCGCCTACCTCGACACCGCCATCCACGAAGAGCCGGGCAAGGTCTGCGAAACGCCGCCTTGGTACGGTAACTACGAGTGGAAGCACCTGGCCGAATGCCAGGACAAGGGCGTGACTGCCATCCTCGGCGTCGGTTTCGACCCGGGCGTAGTCAATGCCTATGCCGCATTGGCGCAGCAGCAGTACTTCGACAGCATCGAGTCGATCGACATCCTCGACGTCAACGCCGGTTCCCACGGCAAGTACTTCGCCACCAATTTCGACCCGGAAATCAATTTCCGCGAATTCACCGGGCAAGTCTGGAGCTGGCAGAACAGCCAGTGGACCAGCAACACAATGTTCGAAGTCAAACGCACCGACGACCTGCCAGTGGTCGGCGAGCAGAATCTGTACCTGACCGGGCATGACGAAGTGCATTCCCTGTCCAAGCACCTGAACGTACCGAATGTGCGTTTCTGGATGAGCTTCGGTGAGCACTACATCAATGTGTTTACCGTGCTGAAGAACCTCGGCCTGCTCTCCGAGCAGCCGGTAACCACGGCAGAAGGTCTGCAAGTGGTGCCGCTGAAAGTGGTCAAGGCCGTGCTGCCGGACCCCGCCTCGCTGGCGCCGGGCTACAGCGGCAAGACCTGCATCGGTGACCTGGTCAAAGGCAGCAAGGACGGCAAACCGGTCGAGGTGTTCATCTACAACGTCGCCGACCACAAGGACGCCTATGTCGAGACCGACAGCCAGGGCATCTCCTACACCGCCGGTGTGCCGCCGGTCGCGGCTGCCCTGCTGGTGGCCCGTGGTGACTGGGATGTCGGGCATATGGCCAACGTCGAACAGCTGCCGGCCGAGCCGTTCCTCAAGCTGCTGGACGTAATGGGCCTGCCGACCCGGATCAAGGACGCCAATGGCGACCGCCCGTGGGATCAAACCCTCTGATTGGCTGCGCGTCGGCCCTGCTGCGTTGAAAACAGGCGGGAACGGTGGCTTGCCACCGAACGGCCTTTAGGCCGGCCCGAAGGGCGAGCGGAGCGAGTAATGCTCATGTACAAAAGTACACTCCGCTTTCCCGCCGTTTTTTGCCTTGTCTCGCTCTAGCTCGCTCAATCAGACCGTAGGATGGGTTGAGCATAGCGATACCCATCAGCGGTAAAGGCTCTAACGTGCTAACCAAGCAAAACGCCCGCCTCTTTGGTGGGCGTTTTGCTTTCTGGCCCCTGAGAGGGGGTTAGCCGCGATGTGCGCCGCGCTTCCCGCCCGCGGCGTTTCACGCGACAATCACGGCTTATCGACATGGGCCCCGATGCCGGGCCTGTGCTTCTGCGCATCCGTGAGGAACCCAGCATGAGCAGCAACGACCGCGTCATTATTTTCGATACCACCCTGCGTGACGGCGAGCAGAGCCCCGGCGCGTCCATGACCGGTGAAGAGAAGCTGCGCATCGCCAAGGCCCTGGAACGGCTCAAGGTCGACGTGATCGAGGCCGGGTTCGCCATCGCCAGCCCGGGCGACTTCGCTGCGGTCAAGGCCATTGCCGACGCCATCAAGGACAGCACGGTGTGCAGCCTGTCCCGCGCCCTGGATGCCGATATCGATCGCGCCGCCGAGGCGCTCAAGGGCGCCAACTCCGGACGTATCCACACCTTTATCGCCACCAGCCCGATCCATATGCAGTACAAGCTGCGCATGCAGCCCGATCAGGTGGTCGAGCAGGCCGTGCATGCGGTCAAGCGCGCACGTAACCTGTGCAGCGACGTGGAGTTCTCCTGCGAGGACGCCGGCCGTTCGGAAATCGATTTCCTCTGCCGCATTATCGAGGCGGCGATCGACGCTGGCGCGCGCACCATCAATATCCCCGACACGGTCGGCTACGCCATTCCGCACCAGTACGCGGAAACCATCCGCCAGTTGCTCAACCGCGTACCCAACGCCGACAAGGCGGTGTTCTCGGTGCATTGCCACAATGACCTGGGCCTGGCCGTGGCCAACTCCCTGGCCGCCGTGGTGGCCGGTGCCCGTCAGGTCGAGTGCACCATCAACGGTCTCGGCGAGCGTGCCGGCAACGCCGCGCTGGAAGAGATCGTCATGGCGATCAAGACCCGTGCGGATCTGCTCGGCGTGCACACCCGTATCGACACCCCGCATATTCTCAGCACCTCGCGCATGGTTTCCGGCATCACCGGTTTCCCGGTACAACCGAACAAGGCCATAGTCGGCGCCAACGCCTTCGCCCACGAGTCGGGCATCCACCAGGATGGCGTGCTCAAGCACCGCGAAACCTACGAGATCATGTCCGCCCAGTCGGTGGGCTGGAACACCAACAAGATGGTGATGGGCAAGCACTCCGGGCGTAATGCCTTCCGCTCGCGCCTGGAAGAGCTGGGCATCACCTTGGCCAGCGAGGTCGAACTGAACGCCGCCTTCGCCCGCTTCAAGGACCTGGCCGACAAAAAACACGAAATCTTCGACGAGGATCTGCAGGCCCTGGTGTCCGACACCCTGGCCGAGGAAGCCCCCGAGCACTTCAAGCTGGTGACCCTGGAGGTGGCCAGCAAGACCGGCGAGGTGCCCCAGGCCCAGGTGGTGGTCAGCGTCGATGGCGCCGAGCAGAGCGGCAGCGCCCAGGGTTCCGGCCCGGTGGATGCCACCTTCAAGGCCATCGAGTCGATCGCCAGCTCCGCCGCCAGCCTGCAGCTGTATTCGGTCAACGCCATCACCCAGGGTACCGACTCCCAGGGCGAGGTTACCGTGCGCCTGGAGAAGGGCGGGCGCATCGTCAATGGCAACGGCGCCGACACCGATATCCTGGTGGCCTCGGCCAAGGCCTATATCAATGCGCTGAACCTGATGCAGGCCGGCCAGAAGGCTCACCCCCAGGTGGCTGACGTTTGATTGCAGAGCTGCGTCGCCGTGCCTACCTGAGCGCCATGCAGGTCGCCAGTTGGCTGCCGCGGGTGGAGCTGCCTTTCGCCGCGCCGTCGCGCCCGCAGCTGCTGGAGCCGCTTGCGGCGCCGCAGCCCGAGGTGCCAGCTCCTGCGCCGCAGCAGGTGGCCGAGGCCGCACCGGCCTATGACGCGCCGCTTGTCGAAGCGCCGAGCGTAGCCGGGCTCCCGCGGGCCAAGATCGAGGTGCCGCGCCCCGCGCCACAGGGCCGCCAGGCCGTAAACGAACCTGTGGCGGGGGAGGGCGAGGCTGCCGCGTCGGCTAAGCCGGCCTCGGTAGCGCCGCCGCGTTTCGCCCTGCAATTGCTGCGCGCCGGTGCCTGCGCCGTATTGGTCGAATTGCCCACCGGCGAGGCGCTGCAAGGCCGCGACCCGGCTTATCTATTGCTCAAGGACCTGCTGCGCGCCGCCGGCCTGCCGGACAGCCCGCAACTGATCGGTGAGCCGGTGCGCTGGCCGCTGCTGGTCAAGGGCAATCTCGATCAGGGCCCGCTGGCGGCGCTGGAATATGTACAGAGCTTTGTCGGCGCGCGCCTGGAAGAACAGCAGCCCTGCAGCTGCCTGTGGCTGGTCGGCTTGCCGGCCATCCGCTTTGCCGGCGATGCCGATGCGGCGGCCTTTAACCGCGAACTGCAGGTCGAAGGCCTGGGCGCGGCCTGGGCCTTGCCGGGCCTGGAGCTGTTGATGGATGAGCCCGAGCGCAAGCGCGAGCTGTGGCAGGCCATGCGCCGGGTGCGCCAACGCTGGTTAGCAGACTCTTGAAAACTACCTGCGTTGCCGGTACTGCGTTAAAAGTGGCCTCGAAGTGCTCATTTACTGCAGTAAACTCCGCCTTCTCGGCCACTTTTTCCTTGTCTCGGCTACCTCGCCTACGTTTTCAACAGCCTGCTGAGTCAACCTGAATGAATGATGCAATCAGCTTCCGCCCCATGACCGAGGCGGATATCGATGCGGTGTTGAAGATCGAATACGCCGCCTTCAGCCACCCCTGGACCCGCGGCATCTTTACCGACAGCCTGAGTTCCTACGACTGCTGGGTGATGTTCGAGGGCCAGCAGCAGGTCGGCCACGGCGTGATCCAGCTGATCCTCGATGAGGCGCACCTGCTCAATATCACCGTCAAGGTGGAAAGCCAGGGCCGCGGCCTGGGCCTGCAACTGCTCGAACACCTGATGCAGCACGCCCAGAGCCGTGGCGCCAAGGAGTGCTTTCTGGAGGTGCGCGCGAGCAATCAGGGGGCCTACCGCCTGTATGAGCGTTATGGCTTCAACGAGGTAGGGCGGCGACGCGACTACTACCCGGCGGTGGGCGGCCGCGAGGATGCCCTGGTTATGGTCTGCCCGCTGTTCGATTAACAGGCAGTTGAAAAACTACCTGCGTTGCCGATACGGCGTTAAAAACGGCCTCAAAATGCTCATTTACAACACGTAAACTGCGCTTTTTCGGCCGTTTTTGCCTTGTCTCGGCTGCCTCGCCTACATTTTTCAACGGCCTGTTAGGCCCTGGCCTCGCACGGCTGACCCGATTGGCTACAGCGCGCGGCGCGATCCGCCGCTGTGGTGCCCAAAGGCCTGACGCATACTCGCCCGCGCGCCCGCCAGGGCGGCTGTGCCCCTCCCACTGCCCTAAGGATGTGTCATGCGTCTGCTTCGCCCGTTGCTCGCCCTGTTCTGCCTGTGCGCCGCCGCGCAGACTTTTAGCGCCGAGCGCAGCTTTACCATCCTGCACACCAACGACTGGCAATCGCGTCTGCTCGGCTTCGGCCCGAACAACGAGTTCACCCCGGCCAGCGAGGGCGATGACGACACTGTAGGCGGGGTGGCGCGCCTGGCCACCTTGCTCAAGCAGCGTAGGGCGGCGGCCGGCGAGCAGCCGGTGTTGCTGCTCGATGGCGGCGACTTCAGCATGGGCACGCTGTTCCATACCGTTACCCGCGAGATCGGCGGCGAGCTGCGCCTGATGAGCGAGCTGGGCTACGACGCCGCCACCCTGGGCAACCACGAATTCGATTTCCGCCCGGCGGGCCTGGCCGCGATGATCAGTGCGGCCCACCGGGTCAAGGGCGAGGCGCTGCTGCCGTTGCTGTCGAGCAACCTCGGCTTCGATCCGGCGCGCACAGAGGACGACAGCCTGCAGGCCCACTACGAGGCCGGGCGCATCCTGCCCTACAAGCTGATCGACAAGGGCGGCATCCGTTTCGGCCTGTTCGGTCTGCTCGGCAACAATGCGGTGGCGGTCAGCCCGATGATCAAGCCGGCACGCTTCGCCGACCCGGTCGCGACCGCCCAGACCATGGTCGCCAAGCTGCGCGCGGAAGGCGCCGAGGTGGTGATTCTGCTCTCGCATATGGGCGTGAGCCAGCAGGCCGATGGCAGCTGGCGCGGCGAGGAGGTCGAGCTGGTCGAGCAGGTGCCGGGCATCGACATAGTGGTCGGCGGGCATTCCCATACCGCCCTGGCCCAGCCGCTGCTGGTGGGTGGGCGCACCCCGGTGATGCAGGCCGGTTCGGAAATCCAGCACCTGGGCGAGCTGCGCATGCGCCTGGATGACAGCGGCAAGCCCCAGCTGCTCGACTACCGCCTGCACCCGATCAACGACCAGATTGCCGGTGATGCGGCGATCACCGCCCAGGTCGAAGACTTCAAGCAGGTGGTCAGCGAGCGCATGCTGGCGCCCAAGGGCTATGCCTTCGATCAGCCGCTGGCCAAGGTCGACAAGACCCTGACCCGCGCCTTCGATGATCCCATCCTTGGCAACCTGGTGACCGACGCCCTGCGTGCGGCCACCGGCAGCGACCTGTCCTTTACCGGCAATGGCACCATCCGCGACAACCTGATCCTGGGCCGCCATGGCGTGCAGGGCGTATCCGATCTGTTTCGCATCGCGCCGCTGGGCATTGGCGAGCTGGACGATGCCCCCGGCTATCCGCTGATCAAGGTGTATGTCACAGGCAAGGAGCTCAAGAGTTTGCTCGAGGTGCTGCTGGTGGCTTACCAGATGCGCGACAGCAAGAGTTATTACCCGCGGGTGTCCGGCCTGCGTTTCAGTTACAACCCCTGGCGGGTGCCGTTCGACCGGGTCAGCCGGATCGAGATCGGCGACGCGCACAAGGGCTATAGCGCACTGGATATGCAGGATGAGCGGCTCTACAGCATCGGTGTCACCAGCTATGTCGGCAGCTTTACCTGGCTGGTCGGTGACCTGACCAAGGGTCTGCTTAGCGTGCAGCCCAAGGATGCCCAGGGTCGGCCGCTGAGCGAACTGAAGGCGGCGATTATCGATGCCGACCCGCAGGCGCCCGGCGTGCAGGAATACAAGGAGTGGCAGGGCCTGCTCGACCATATCCGCCGCCTGCCGGACACCGATGGCGACGGTCTGGCCGATATCCCGACCCAGGGCGCGGCGGCCGAGCAACGCATGTTGCGTGAGCCCAGTCTGCACCCGGCCAACCTATACCGCCATGCCGGGCCGCTGCAGTGGGGCGCCAGCGCACTGCTGCTGAGCACGCTGTGGCTGGTTGCATGGCTGCTGCGGCGGCGCATGCGCAGAGCCTAGTCCGCTCTGGTCGCTGTGACTGCGGCAACGGCCCGCTTGTCAAAAGTGCAGCGTGCTCCTATGGTGCGCCTCGACGAATCCGGAGCTGAGCCATGAGTGATCTACAACACCTGTTCGATAACAACGCGCGTTGGGCCGAGGCGATCAAGGAGGAAGACCCGGAGTTCTTCGC
>DASUOY010000373.1:0-11083 GCA_036276395.1 Pseudomonas sp. | reverse complement strand
CTGCCCATCTTCAGTCGCCCCAGCCCCGGCGAGGTGTCCGCCCTGCTCGACAGCCAGCACGCCCTGGTGCAGACCACCCACAAGGAAGTGCTGCCCTACTACGGCAACATCCTGGCCAACTCCAACTGCCTGATCATGCTCGCCGACCACCAGGGCCAGGTGCTGCAATCCTGGGGCGACCAGCGCTTTATCGAACCCAGCCGCGCCCCCGGCTTCGTGGCCGGGGCCAGCTGGCTGGAGCGCCACACCGGCACCAATGCCATAGGCACGGCGCTGAGCTGCGGCCAGGCGGTGCATATCCAGCACGACGAGCACTTCCTCAAGGCCAACCGTTTTATGACCGGCTCGGCCTCGCCGATCTTCGACGAGCAGCGGCAGATGATCGCGGTGCTGGATGTGTCCAGCGACAGCTACCTGCCGCCGGCCCACACCCTGGGCATGGTCAAGATGATGAGCCAGTCGGTGGAGAACCGCCTGATTCTCAACCTGTTCCAGCAGCGCTACTTTCAGCTCAGCTTCAACACCAGCCTGGACAACCTCGACAGCCCCTGGGCCGGGCTACTGATCTTCGACGACCAGGGTCAGGTGGTTTCGGCCAACCGCCGCGCCGACAGCCTGCTGGGCGTGGGCCTGGCGCGGGTGAATATCGAAAGTCTGTTCGATGTGCCGCTGCGCCAGCTGCTCAACCAGCCCGAAGGCCAGCCGTTCAACCTGCGCGCCGGCGGCCGCTTTCGCTTCCACGCCCAGGTCAAACGCCCACAGCAGCCCGCCCCTATCCAGGCCCGCGATTTCCGCCCAGCCGCCGAAACCCAGCAACCGGCCCAGGACAGCGGCTTTACCCTGGCCTCGATCAACCTTGGCGACCCGCGGGTGGACAAGGCCGTGCGCCAGGCCGAGCGCCTGCTGGAAAAGGACATCCCGATCCTGGTGCACGGCGAAACCGGGGTGGGCAAGGAGGTGTTCGTCAAGGCACTGCACCAGTCCAGCTCACGGGCCAAACAGGCGCTGATCGCGGTGAACTGCGCAGCCATCCCCGCCGAACTGGTGGAGTCTGAGCTTTTCGGCTACGAGAAAGGCGCCTTTACCGGGGCCAACCAGAAAGGCAGCATCGGCCTGATCCGCAAGGCCCATAAAGGCACCCTGTTTCTCGACGAAGTGGGCGATATGCCCCTGCGCGTGCAGGCCCGCCTGCTGCGCGTGCTGCAGGAGCGCTGCGTGCAGCCCCTGGGCAGCAGCGAGCTGTACCCGGTGGACATCCGCCTGGTTTCGGCGACCAATCGGCCGCTGCGCCAGGATGTGGAAGCCGGGCTGTTTCGCCAGGACCTGTACTACCGCATCAGCGGCCTCAACCTGGAGCTGCCACCGCTGCGCCAGCGCACGGACAAGGCCGCCATGGTCCAGCGCATCTGGGACTACCACCGCGAGCCGCAGCAATGGGCCGGGCTCAGCCAGGAGGTCATGGCCCTGTTCGAGCGCCACCCCTGGCCGGGCAACCTGCGCCAGTTGAGCAGCGTGCTGCAGATCGCCCTGGCCATGGCCGACGAGCAGCCGATCCGCCCCGAGCATCTGCCGGATGATTTCTTTGCCGATCTGCAGTCGTCTCCCGAGCTGCTCACGCAGCCCAGGGCGAGCGCGCAAACACCTCAGGAAAAGGGCAGCGAGGACGATCTGCTGAGCCAGTTTGAGGCCTGCGGCGGCAATATCTCGTCCCTGGCGCGCAGCTTGGGGCTGAGCCGCAATACCCTGTACAAGCGCCTGCGGGCGCAAGGGCTGAAGATATAGACGGGGTCTAGTCTGTCGCGCTTGGCCGCTCCAGGGTCTTGACCCGATTGCGACCCTGATTCTTCGCGCAGTAAAGGCCCTGATCCGCCAGCTGGACCAGCAACTCGGAAGACTCCCCCTGGTTTGGCGTCAGGGTCGCGCCACCAATGCTCAGGGTCGCGATGGAGCCGTGGCTGGGCGTGCTGTGGGTAATGCGCCGCGCCAGCAAGGCTTCGCGGATCTTCTCGGCGACCACCCGCGTGCCAGACGCCGCAGTACCCGGCAGCAGGATGACGAACTCATCACCACCGTAGCGCGCCGCCAGGTCGGCCGGGCGGGTGCAGTGCTCGCGCATGGCCGCGGCCACCTGACGCAACAGCTCGTCGCCGGCCAGATGGCCCAGTTCATCGTTGTAGCTCTTGAAGTAATCGACATCGATAAACAACAGCGACATCAGGCTGTGCTCACGCAGGGCACGCAGCCACTCCATCTCCAGGTATTCATCGAAGTGGCGCCGGTTCGACAGGCCGGTCAGGCCGTCGGCGTTCATCATGCGCTGCAGCATCAGGTTGGTTTCCTGCAGGCGCTGCTGGCTCTCGCGCAGGGCCCGGTAGGCCTCGTCGCGCTGCAGCAGGGTCAGGTAGGAGCGCGAGTGATAGCGGATGCGCGCGATCAGTTCGATGGCGTCCGGCAGCTTGACCAGGTAATCGTTGGCGCCGGCAGCGAAGGCCGCGCTCTTCACCGCGGGGTCATCCTTGGTCGACAGCACGATGATGGGAATATCCCGGGTGCCCGGATTGGCGCGATATTCCGCCACCAGGGTGAGGCCATCCACCCCAGGCATGACCAGATCCTGGAGGATCACCGTCGGCCTGATCTGGATAGCCTGGGCAATGGCCTGCTGCGGGTCGGCGCAGAAGTGGAAGTCGATATTGTCCTGCTCGGCCAGGCTGCGCCGCACCGCTTCGCCGATCATCGCCTGATCGTCGACCAGCAGCACCATCGCGGCATTCTCATCGGCCGTCAGAATCGATCTATCACGTGAATCGTTCACATAGGCTCCCTGCCGCCGTCGAGATTGACGCACGGCCCTTAAGCAAAAAACTCCAGCAAGCGCGGTGCTATCTCCTGCAAAGGGCGAATCTCGGCGGCGGCGCCAAGTTCCAGCGCCGCCTTGGGCATGCCATACACCGCACTACTCGACTGATCCTGAGCGATGGTCAGAAACCCCCGTTCGCGCATCTGCTTAAGGCCCTTGGCGCCGTCACGTCCCATGCCGGTCAATAACACGCCCACCGCCTGACCACTCCAGTGTTTGGCCACACTTTCAAAGAAAAGGTCAATCGAGGGTCGATATAGAGAATAGTCACTGAGGTCGGCCGTGTAGGCTAAATGGCCATTTTTCAGCAGGCGGATATGTTCGTTGGTGCCCGCCAGCAGCGCGGTTCCGGCCTGCGGGGGCTCGCCATCGCGGGCCAGGCGCACCACTACCCCGGCCTCGCGCGCCAGCCAGTCGGCCATGCCGGCGGCAAACACCTGATCGACGTGCTGGACCAGCACTATGGCCGCCGGAAAGCCAGCCGGAATGCCGCGCAGCAACTCGGCCAAAGCCGCCGGGCCGCCCGCCGAAGCGCCAATGGCCACCAGGCACTGCGCCGCAGCGCCGTTTCTGGCCGGCGCGGGCGGGCTCGCCGGTTTTTCCCGATGGCCGAGCAACCAGCCGATATTCTGGATCTTGCGCAGCAGCGGCGCGGCGGCCTCGGCGACGCTGGCCGTACCCAGGGCCGGGGTATTGACCACATCCAGCGCGCCATGGCCCATGGCCTCGAACACCCGGCGCATATTCTGCTCACTGTCGCCGGTCACCAGCAGAATCGCGCAAGGCGCTTGCGCCATGATCTGCCGGGTTGCCTCGACGCCATCCATCACCGGCATCAACAGGTCCATCAGCACCAGATCGGGAGGCTGGGCCAGGCAGCGGCGCAGCGCCTCGGCGCCATCGCCGGCGGTCCAGAGGATCTCATGCTGGGGCGCGCAGGCCAGCGCGCGGCGCAGCACCTCTATGGCCATCGGCATGTCGTTGACTATGGCGATCTTCATAACGGCGCTCCGATCAACATGTTTACCGCGTCGAGCAGCGCCTCATCGTGGAAGTTGGCCTTGGCCAGGTAGTAATCGGCCCCCGCCTCCAGGCCGCGGCTGCGATCCTCCTCGCGATCCTTGTAGGACACCACCATCACCGGCAGGGACTGCAGGCGATGGTCGCGACGCAGCAGGGTCACCAGTTCGATGCCATCCATGCGCGGCATATCGATGTCGGTGATCAGCAGGTCGAAATGCTCGGTGCGCAGCGCGTTCCAGCCATCCATGCCATCGACCGCCACCGCCACCTGATAGCCGCGATTGAGCAGCAGCTTGCGCTGCAACTCGCGCACGGTGAGTGAGTCGTCGACCACCAGCACCCGTTTACGCGCCGCACCGAGCCCCTGGCTGCCACGGTCGATGCGCTCCAGCCGGCCGCTGCTGAGCAGCTTGTCCAGGGCGCGCTGCAGATCCTCAATATCCAGGATCAACACCGGCGCGCCATCGTCCAGCACCGCGCCGGCGGCCACGCTCTGCAGCTTGCCCAGGCGCGGATCGAGGGGCAGCACCACCAGGGTGCGCTCACCGATAAAGCGTTCCACGGCAATCCCGTGCAGCGCCTCCCCGGCGGCTATCAACACCACCGGGATGCGCGCCTGCGGCACTTCCCCGGCCGGCCGCTGGAGCAACTGGGCAGCCGCCACCAGGCCCACCGGGCGCTCCTCGTAGGTGAAATGCTGGCGTCCTTCCAGCTGTACGATGGCGGCCGGCTCCAGTTCGCACATGCGTTCGATATGCGCCATGGGGAAGGCATAAGCCTCGCCGCCGATTTCCACCACCAGGCTGCGCACCACCGAGAGGGTCAGCGGCACCTCGAGCAGAAAGCGCGCGCCCTGCCCGCGCACCTGCTGCAACTGGATGCCACCGCGCAGCTGGCGCAGCATATGCTGCACCGCATCCAGACCGACGCCGCGCCCGGACAGCTCGGTGACCTGCCCGCGCAGGCTGAAGCCGGGCAGGAAGAGGAAGCTCAGCAATTCCTCCTCGCTCAACTGCGCGGCGGTCTCGGTGCTGGCCAGCTGGCGCTGGATAATGGTCGCGCGCAACTGCTCCAGGTCCACCCCGGCGCCGTCGTCGGCGATCTCCAGCAGCAAGGTGCCGGCCTGCTGGCGCGCCTTGATGCTGATCACGCCTTCAGCTGGCTTACCCGCGGCCAGGCGCACGGCCGGCGCCTCGATACCGTGGTCCAACGCATTGCGCAGCAGGTGCACCAGCGGCGCTTCGAGGCGCTCCAACACATCGCGGTCGACCTGGGTCTTGTCGCCCTCGATCTGCAGGCGCACCTGCTTGTCCAGGCTGCGGGCCAGGTCGCGGACCATCCGCGTCTGCCCGACCAGCACGTCGGCCAGCGGCCGCATGCGGCACGCCAGGGCGGTGTCGTAGAGCTGCTGGGCGCGCTGGGCGGCGTGCCAGGCGAACTCATCCAACGCCCCCGCGTGCTGCTCGAACAGACGCTGGCACTCGCCCAATAAGCGCCGGGCATCGGTCAGGGGCGTCTGCGCCGCGTCGCTAGACCCATCCGCCACGGCCTGCTGAATTGCGTCGAGCGCGCGCCCAAGGTGCATCTGCATGCGTTTGGCCCGTTGCAGGGCGAGCAGTTGCGGCTTGAGCCGCTGCGCCTCGACCAAGGTCTTGCTGGCCAGATCGAGCAGGCGATTGAGCCGTGCGGCGGTGACCCGCAACACCCGCTCACCACCCTCAATAAGGCGCGTGTCGCTGCGCGCGGGTTCCGCCTCGCGCTCCGCCGGCTCAGCGAGCTGCTCTGTGGCTTGCTCTACAACTGGCTCGCCCGCTGCTACTGCGGCCGGCGCCGCTTCGCCAGCGGCCTGGCCTTGCAGGCGCGCCACCAGCGCAGCGATTTCCTCGGGGCTGACCGCGCCCTGCGGCGTGGCGATGCGCAGCAGCAAGTCGCTGCCGAGCAGCAAGGCATCGATATGCGCGGGGCTCAGCTGCAGGCGCCCTTCCTGAGCCGCCACCAGGCAGTCCTCCATGACATGGGCCACCTGCACGCCCGCCTCGACCCCGACAATGCGCGCCGCGCCCTTGAGCGAGTGGGCGGCGCGCATGCAGGCCTCCAGCTGCTCGGCCTGGGTCGGGTCGCGTTCGAGCAGCAGCAGGCCGGCGCCGAGTACCTGGGTTTGCGTCTCGGCTTCCAGTTGGAAGAGCTCCAGCATCGAGGCATCGCGCATCTGCTCCGGGGTCATGCCAGGCTCCGGAGCATGCTTTGCAGCAGCTGTTGATCATCCAGCAGGCGCAGGCTGCGCCCCCGCCACTGCAACACACCCAGGCTGCACTTGCTGGGGTCCAGGCTGTTGTTCTGCTCGGCGGCTTTGAGCAGGCCAAGCTCGAAGGCATGGATGCCGTCCACCTCATCCACCGGCGCCAACAGGCTACCGCCCGCGGCTTCCAGCACCAGCATGCGCGGCGCCGCGCGGCCGCTCGCCGCTGAGAGCTGGCTGGTACTGGCATCCAGCTCGAGCAGGTCGACCAGCGACAGGCAAGCCACCAGCGCACCGCGCACATTGGCCACGCCGAGCAGAGCCCGCAGGCGCGGATGCGGCAGCGCGTGGATGGGCGTCAGCGGCGCCACCTCCACCAAGGCGCGGGTGGCCAGCGCCAGCCATTCCTCGCCCAGGCGAAACACCAGCAGCGAGCGCGTTGCCTCGGCCAAGGCCGGCGCCGCTGCGCTCTCCTCCTGCGCCTCATCGCGCTGCAGGGCGTAACGGTCCAGCAGGCGAATGGCCGCCGCGGCGTAGACCGGGCAATTGCGGCAATGCACATGCTCGTCCAGCTGCGGGCAGGACTTGTCACCCCGTACGCCGATGCGGTTCCAGCAGTCGTCGAGGGGCTGGCTGTCAGTGTTCAGGGCGCTCGCCGCGATCATCTCAGGCATCCTTGTCCACTCCTAATGCGGCGCGCGCCTGCAGGCGCCTGGCAGCGCCCAGATCGCCCTGGGCCATCAGCAAGGTGGCCAGGTGGCCCAGGGCCTCGCGGTGCTGCGGCTGCAAGTACAGCGCCTTGCGGTAGAAAACCTGCGCCTCGTCCGCCTTGCCGCCAGCGTCGCAGAGCAGCCCCAGCCAATAGAACGCCTCGGCGCTCGGCCCGTGCGCGGCGAGTAGGCGCTCACAGCCCTGGCGCGCCTCGGCCAGACGGCCCTGGTCGGCCAGGCTGGCGATGGCCTGCAACTGGCCCGTCAGATCCGGCGCGGGCGCCGCCTGGGCAGCGGCCGGACGATGGCCGTGGTTGGCCGCCAGCCGCACGCGCGGCTCGGCCGCGCGCGTGGGCTCCACGGCTGGCTGGCGGTGCGGCTTGTGCGGCGCAGCGGGCTTTTTGGGGGTACGCGCGACGGGCGCCGTGGGGCTTGAGGCGTCGGGGTAGCGAAAGGCAAAGGACTGGGCGATGCCGAGGCTGTGCAGACCCAGCTGGGTGGCCAGGCTGGCTTCCGCCGGACCGATAAAGATCACCCCATCGGCCCGGGTCAGGCGCTTGAGCCCGCCGAGTACGGCTTCCTGGGTGGCCTGATCGAAATAGATCAGCAGATTGCGGCACAACACCAGGTCGTAGGGGGGCTCATCGGCGAGCAGCTTGGGATCGAGCAGGTTGCCGCACTGGAAGCGCACCTGCTGACGCACCGCCTCGTCCAGTTGATAACCCTCCTCTGCTGCGCAGAAATGCCGCTCGCGAAAACTCAGTGACTCGCCGCGAAAAGAGTTTTTGCCATACAGCCCGCGCTGCGCGCGCTCGATCAGGCGCGGGCTGACATCCAGGGCATCGACGCGAAACTGCGCCGCCACAACGCCCGCATCCAGCAGCGCCATAACGATCGAATAGGGTTCCTCACCCGTGGCGCAGGGCAGGCTGAGAATGCGCAGTGGCCGGCTACCGCCCAGGCTCGCCAGGCGCTGCAGGGCCAAACCGGTAAGGGTGGCGAAGGACTCGGGATAACGGAAAAACCAGGTTTCCGGGACTATCACCGCCTCGATTAGCGCCTGCCGCTCGTGGCTTGAATGCTGCAACAGCTCCCAATAGGCATCGGCGTCGGCGGCTGTGGCACTGGCGATACGCTGGCGCACGGCGCGTTCGACCACCGAAATGCCGACCGAACCGACATCCAGGCCGATGCGCGCCTTGAGAAAGTCGACAAAACGTTGTTCGCCACTCATGTCGGCGCACCTTCTGCGGCCCCGTCGGCCGCGCCATCGCCGGGGAACAGCAGGGCCTGAACCTCGGCGGACAGCAGATCATGCACCCGCACCCACTGCACCAGCCCCTGCCCGCCCTGATAGACCGGCCCGAGGTAGGGCGCGCCCTGGTTGTCCAGGCCATAGTCGCGAAATTCGCTCGGCGCGCAGCGCAGGGTGTTGGTGGCGCGCTCCACTATCAGCCCGAGCAGATGGGCCGGCCCCGTGCCAGCGCGGCGAAAGTGCACCAGGACGATGCGTGTGCTGGTGCGGCTTACCGCCGCCTGGCCGCTGAGCAGCAGGCTGAGGTCGAGCACCGGCACCAGGCTGCCGCGATGGCTGAAGATCCCGGCGACCCAGGCGGGCGCCTGGGCAATCGGCTGCAAGCGCCGCAGCGGCAGCACCTCGGCCACTTCACGGGCTTCCAACCCATAGCCCGCCGCGCCGCTGTGAAACAGCAGAAACAGTTTGTTGGCCTCGGCCTTGCTACCGCCGCGCCCACTCTGTGCTGCAAACACGGCACATCCCCTAGAAAAAAGTGAAAAAAGCTTAGGCCTGGAAGCGGGAAACTCCACTGCGCAGGCTGTTGGCCACCTGGCTCAGCTCATCAATGGCGCTGCTGGTCTGGCGCAGCGACTCCACGGTCTGCCCGGTGGCCTCGGCCAGCTGCACCAGCGCCTGGTTGATCTGCTCGGCACCACTGGCCTGGGCCTGCATGCCCTCGTTGACCATCGACAGGCGCGGTGCCAGGGCCTGGGTCTGCTGGATGATCTGGGTCAGTTGCTCGCCGACCAGCTGCACCTCGGCCATGCCGCGGCGCACCTCCTCAGAGAACTTGTCCATGCCCATGACCCCGGCCGACACTGCGGACTGGATCTCGCGCACCATCTGTTCGATATCGTAGGTCGCCACCGCGGTCTGGTCGGCCAGGCGGCGCACTTCGCTGGCCACCACGGCGAAACCGCGGCCGTACTCACCGGCCTTCTCCGCCTCGATGGCGGCATTCAGCGAGAGCAGGTTGGTCTGGTCGGCCACCTTGACGATGGTGGTGACCACCTGGGTGATATTGCCGGCCTTCTCGTTGAGGGTGACCAGCTTGGCGTTGATCAGCTCGGCGGCGCCTATCACCTGGTGCATGGTGTCTTCCATGCGGTTCAGCCCCAGCTGCCCGGAGTCGGCCAGCACCGCGGCCTGCTCCGCGGCGGACGACACCTCATCCATGGTGCGCAGCAGATCGCGGGAAGTGGCGACTATCTCCCGTGAGGTAGCGCCGATCTCTGTGGTGGTGGCCGCGGTTTCGGTGGCGGTGGCCTGCTGCTGCTTGGAGGTGGCGGCGATTTCGGTGACCGAGGTGGTCACCGCGATGGAGGAGCGCTGCGACTGCGAGACCAATTCGAGCAGCGCCGCGGCCATGGCATTGAAGCCGGTTTCGATCACCCCGTACTCATCGCGGCGCTCCAGCACCAGCCGTGCATTGAGATTGCCGGTGCGCATCGCTTCGAACGCCTCGAGAATGCGCTGCATGGGTTGCAGTATGGCGCGCAGCAGCAGCAAACCGGAAACGCCAGCCACCAGCAGCGCGATCACCAGCAACAGCAGCATGCTGTTCTCCACCCTGGCCACCGCGCCAGCGACATTTTCGGTCATGCTGTCGGCCGCCTGGTGATTCATCTCCACCAGCTTGTCCAGCAGTTCGCGGCCGTGCTCCCAGTCCGGCAGCAGCTTGTCCTGTAGTATCTGGCGGGCCAGCGCCAGGTTGCCCTCGCCGTGCGCCACCAGCAGCGCGGCAATGATCTCGTCGAACTCCAGCATATGCGCGCGCAGCTCACCGAAGGTGACGCGGTCATCCTCGCGCAGCAGCCTTTGCTGATACAGCTCCAGCAATTCGCCCAAGCGCTTCTTGTGGCTATGCAACTGCTGCACCAGTGCCTCAGCATTGACCGCCTCTTGCGTCAGCAAGCGCTGGATCAGGAAAATGCTCTCGAATGTCTCGCTGCGGATCAGGTCGCTGTAATACAGGCCCGGCAAGGGGTCGCTTTGCAACTCCCGCTGGCGCTCCTCGATGGACAGCAGTTGGGCGTAGGTGATGGCGACCATTGCCAGCATGATGGCGATGATCAAGGCGAAGCTGGCGAGAATACGCCGGCGAAGGGTCCAATTCTTCAAGTTCTTGCTCCCGAGGCTGACCGTGCGGATGGCCCTGTTCAGGTATAGCAGTAAACCGCGAGGCAGACGCCGAGCACGCAGGCGACCGGCCCAATGGTGCTGAGCCAAACCCTGGAAAAATGGACTTATAGGCGGCCATGGCTGTCGAAATCAGTAGCCCTCAGACAGAACTGGAATTTTTGTGCATACAAGGCAAACCCGATGAACCCCTTAGGCAGAACCCTGGCCATGCCTTCGGCCCCAGGCCACCTGCGGCGCCGAGTGCGCGGCTGGCGGGCGTGGGGCTGCACGCTAGTAGCCCTGGCCCTGCTCGGCGGCTGCGCCAGCGTTGCGCCGCCGCCCTTGATCGCAAGCGCGCCCATACGTTTTCTGCTGAGCTTCGACGACGGCCCAAGCGCCAGCCTGGGCGTCAATCCGACTCGACAGATACTCGATGTGCTAGCGCACAACCCTCTGCAACCCGGGATCAAGGCGCTGTTCTTCGTGCAAACCCGCGCGCCCTGGGCCGGCGGCAGTGAACAGGGCCAGGCACTGCTGCAGCACCAGCAGCAGACCGGCCATTTGCTGGGCTTCCATACCGCCACCAACGGCCATGCCAACCATCGCCTGCTAAGCCCGGACGCCCTGCAACAGTCGTTACGCGCCGGGGTGGCGGACCTCAGCGCCATCAGCGGTACGCCGCCGCGCCTGGTGCGCCCGCCCTTCTGGAACTATAACGCTCGCACCTTCGCCGCCTATCAAGAGCATGGCCTGCGGCTGCTGCTGACGGATCTGAGCGCCAACGATGGCAAGACCTGGGGCATCAATGGCAGCCTGCGCCGACGCAGCAGTCT
>DASUOY010000372.1:0-5433 GCA_036276395.1 Pseudomonas sp. | reverse complement strand
CCGCCGCCTGCTGCTCGACCGCCTGCAACTGGCGCTGGCCAAGCACTCGCGCGGCATCCAGCAGGGCGCCCTGCTGTTTATCGACCTGGACAACTTCAAGGACCTCAACGACACCCTCGGTCACGACATGGGCGACCAGCTCTTGCAGCAGGCGGCCGAGCGCCTGAACAGCCATGTGCGCGCCCAGGACACCCTGGCCCGCCTGGGCGGCGATGAGTTCGTGCTGATGCTCGAGGGGCTCAGCGCCGACCCCACTGAGGCCAGCCGCCAGGTCGAGCGGGTCGGCAACAAGGTGGTCGCGGCGCTGGCCGCGCCCTACAACCTGCAGGGCCGCAGCCACACCAGCAGCGCCAGTGTCGGCGTCGCGCTGTTCCCGGACGACCAGGCCAATGTCGACGAAATCCTCAAGCGCGCCGACCTGGCCATGTACCAGGCCAAGGGCGCCGGACGCAACGCCATGCGCTTCTTCGACCCGCGCATGCAGGCCGAAGTCAGCGCCCGCGCCAGCCTGGAAAACGACCTGCGCCAGAGCCTCAACGAGCAGCACTTCATCCTGCACTACCAGCCCCAGGTCAACGCCCTGGGCGAGCTGGTCGGCGCCGAGGCCATGGTGCGCTGGCAGCACCCCAAGCGCGGCCTGGTGCCGCCGGGGGAATTTATCCCGCTGGCGGAAAGCACCGGGCTGATCCTGCCGCTGGGCCAGTGGATACTGCGCAGCGCCTGCCAGCAACTGGTGGCCTGGGCCGCGCATCCGCAACTGTGCCGGCTGACCCTGGCGATCAACGTCAGCGCCCGGCAATTTCATCACCGCGACTTTGTCGACGAAGTGCTCAACACCCTGGTAGCCAGCGGCGCCGACCCTAGCCGCCTGGAACTGGAACTGACCGAAAGCCAGCTGGTGGAAGACGTGGAAACCCTGATCGTCAAGATGACCCAGCTCAAGGCCCAGGGCGTGCGCCTGTCGCTGGACGACTTCGGCACCGGCTACTCCTCGCTCAACTACCTCAAGCGCCTGCCCCTGGACCAGCTGAAGATCGACCAGTCGTTTGTCCACGACCTGCTCAAGCAACCCCGCGACGCCGCCATAGTGCGCACCATCCTGGCCCTGGGGGAAAACCTCGACCTGACCGTTACCGCCGAGGGCGTGGAAACCCAGGAGCAGCACGACGCCCTGCTGAAGATGGGCTGCACCAAGTTTCAGGGTTACCTGTTTGCCAGGCCCGGGGCGGCGCAGCTGCTCGAGGACTGGCCGCTGGCGGGCGCCTGGGCCGAACCGGCCCGCACCCTGGGCGATGCCTGACAGACACCTTTCAAGGCTATGAACCAATACGCTATTGCGCTGACCTGTCGCCGTAGGGTGCGCCGTGCGCACCAGACATCCACTGCCCGGGCTGGTGCGCACAGCGCACCCAACCCATTGCGTCGCCTGCAAACGGACCACGCCAAACGCCCGGCTAAAGGCCGCCGCTAACCCGCAGCTTGACCCCCGCCGCGCTGGCCAGGGACAGCGGCAGCAACAGGGTATCCAATAAGGCGCTGGCCGGCAGGTCGAGGCCAGGGTGTTGGGGCGCCTCGGTGCCGAAGCGCTCCTCGGCGCAGCAACCACCCTTGAGCGCATAGAGATCCAGGCGGGTGCCGGCATACACCACGGGCGCGCCGGGCTGGGCCGCATCCAGGGTGCGCACCGTGGCGCAGCCCGGTAACGCCAGTAGCAGCGCTAGGCATAAACCGTAGGATGGGTTAGCCGCAGGCGCCATCGCGCTCACCAACCTCCCGCCCCTATCAGTCATCGGCACTGACCTGATGGTGCTCACCCCAGCGCGGCAGCATGTCCTGGGGAATATTCAGGCAGTTGAGAATGCGCGCCACCACGAAGTCGATCAGGTCGTCGATGGTCTGCGGTTGGTGATAGAAGCCCGGCGCGGCCGGCAGGATGGTCACGCCCAGGTTCGACAGCTTGAGCATATTTTCCAGATGGATGCTGGAAAGCGGTGCCTCGCGCGGCACCAGAATCAGCTGGCGGCGCTCCTTCAGCGCCACATCGGCGGCGCGCTCGATCAGGTTGTTGCAGGCTCCGCTGGCGATCGCCGAGAGGGTGCCGGTGCTGCACGGCACCACAACCATTGCTGTTGGAGCGCCGGAACCGGAGGCCGCCGGAGCCATCCAGTCTTCCTTGCCATACACGCGAATCTGCCCCGGCGCGGCGCCGGTGTATTCGCTGAGAAACGCCTGCATGGCCTGGGGCTTGGCCGGCAGGGTCACATCGGTCTCGGTGGCCATCACCAGCTGCGCGGCCTTGGAAATCAGAAAGTGCACCTCACGCTCTTCTTGCACCAGGCAGTCGAGCAGGCGCAGGCCGTACTGGGCGCCGGAAGCGCCGGTCATGGCCAGGGTAATGCGTTCTGGACCGGACATTTATCCCTCCAAGGCCGCAGCCAGCTTGCCATGCAAGCCGCCAAAGCCGCCGTTGCTCATCACCACCACCTGGGTGCCCGGCGCGGCTTCGGCCTTGACCCCGGCAATGATCGCCTCCAGGGAGTCGCAGACCTGGGTCGGCACGGTCGAGCTGGCCACGGTGCCCGCCAGGTCCCAACCCAGGTTCGGCGGCGCGTACCAGTACACCGAGTCGGCCTGCACCACGGATTCCGGTAGACCATCACGGTGCGCACCGAGCTTCATCGAGTTGGAGCGCGGCTCGACTATGGCGATCAGCTTGGCAGAGCCTATGCGTTTGCGCAGGCCATCCAGGGTGGTAGCAATCGCGGTGGGGTGGTGGGCGAAGTCGTCGAAGATGGTCACGCCATTGACTTCGGCGACCTTCTCCATACGCCGCTTGGCGTTGATAAAGCCGCACAGCGCGGCGATGCCCAGCTCCGGTACCACACCGACATGGCGCGCCGCCGCCAGCACCGCCAGGGCATTGGCCACGTTGTGTTGGCCGGTCAGTTGCCACTCCACCACACCAGCGGTTTTACCCTCGAAACTTACCTCGAAGCGCGAGCCATCGGCACTGAGCAGACGAGCCTGCCACTGGCCGCCCTCGCCGGTGGTCTGTACCGGGGTCCAGCAGCCCATCTGGATCACCCGCTTGAGCGCAGGCTCGGTGGTCGGATGGATAATCAGGCCGTCGCCCGGAATGGTGCGCACCAGATGGTGGAACTGCCGCTCGATGGCCGCCAGATCCGGGAAGATATCCGCGTGATCGAACTCCAGATTGTTCAGGATCGCGGTGCGCGGGCGGTAGTGGACGAACTTGCTGCGCTTGTCGAAGAAGGCGCTGTCGTACTCGTCGGCCTCCACCACAAAGAAGGGTGTATCGCCCAGGCGTGCGGAAATACCAAAGTTTTGCGGCACGCCGCCAATCAGAAAGCCCGGGCTCATGCCGGCATGCTCCAGCACCCAGGCCAGCATGCTGGAACTGCTGGTCTTGCCATGGGTACCAGCCACCGCCAGCACCCAACGGCCCTGCAGCACATGATCGGCCAGCCACTGCGGGCCGCTGACATAGGGCAAGCCCTGGTTCAGCACATATTCCACCGCCGGGTTGCCGCGCGACAGGGCGTTACCGACCACCACCAGGTCCGGTGCGGGGTCGAGCTGGGCGGCGTCATAACCCTGGGTCAGTTCGATGCCCTGGGCCTCAAGCTGGGTGCTCATGGGCGGATAGACGTTGGCGTCGGAGCCGGTCACGCGGTGCCCCAGCTCCTTGGCCAGCACAGCCAGCGAGCCCATAAAAGTGCCGCAGATGCCGAGAATATGGATATGCATAAGGTCCTTGAAAGCGCTCAACAGGCTAGATCAAAACTGGCCGCAGATTAGCACAGCGCCGCCGCGCCGCAGAGGGCCAGGCGGCGCGCGCCAAGCCAGCTCAGTCGGCCGAACGCGCCTTGATGCCGTGCTTGCGCAGCTTGCGGTACAGGGTGTTGCGGCTGATGCCCAACTGCTCGGCGCTGTGGCTGATATGCCAATGCTGCGCCTCTAGGACCGCAAGCAACGCGGTGCGTTCGGCGTCGCCCAGCTGGTCGGGTCTGGCGGCTGCAAGCAAGGCGGGCGCGGGGCGGGCATGGCGAATCTCGGCGGGCAACTCCGCATGGCCGATCACGCCGTTTTCACACAGGGCACAGAGGGTGCGCAGCACATTGCGCAACTGGCGCACATTGCCCGGCCAGGGATAGCCGAGCAGCGCCTCGCGGGCCGGCCCATCTAGGCGCAGCGGTTGCCCGCGCGCCTCCTCGGCCAGGAGGAAATCCAGCAGCGCCGGCTTGTCGCTGCGCTCACGCAAAGGCGGCAGTTCGAGCACCAGGCCATTGAGGCGATAGAACAGGTCCTGGCGAAACTCGCCGCTGGCCACCCGCTGGGTAAGATCACGGTGGCTGGCGCTGATCACCCGCACATCGATGGCCTGCGACTCGCCGCCAATCGGCTCGACCCGCCGCTCTTCCAGCACCCGCAACAATCGAGTTTGCAGCGCCAGGGGCATATCGCCGATTTCATCGAGGAACAGGGTGCCGCCATCGGCCTGCTGCAGCTTGCCGCGCATGCCCTCCTTGCGCGCGCCGGTAAAGCTGCCGCCGCGATAACCGAACAACTCGCTCTCGATCAGGCTCTCGGGAATCGCCGCGCAGTTCAGCGCGACAAAGGGCTTGCCGCCACGCGAGCTGACCTGATGCAGGGCCTTGGCGAAGGCCTCCTTGCCGGCGCCGGTTTCCCCGCCGATCAGCAGCGGCACATCACGCTCGTACACCCGCAGGGCGCGGCGAAAGTCGTTCTGCAAACTGGGGTCGGCCAGACACAGCCCGGGCGTTGCCAGCGCCGCCGGACCAAGCGCCTGGGCGCTGCGCCGGGGCTGGCCGCGCAGCACGGCAAACAGCAGCTGGCCGCGCTGGGTATACAGCGGCCAACTGGCGCTGGGCTGCGCCGAGGCGCGGCCCAGCAGGTCATCAAGGCGACAATCAAATACCTCGACCAATGTGCGCCCGAGCAATTGCCGACGCGACAACCCGAGCAGATTGATCGCGCTCTGGTTGACCGCGCTGACCCGGCCATCGCCATCGAAGGCCAGCAGGCCCTCGCTGAACTGGCCGATATATTCGGCCTGGGCATGGAAGCGCAGCAGCCACTCGCCTTCGTAGCTGCGCAGGAAGTGGCAGCCCTCAATGGCCTTGGCCGACAGGTTGACCAGGGCCATGGTGTGGAACTGGCTCTGCCGCGACACGTCATGCCGTGCCGAGGACACGTCCAGCACCGCCAGCAGCTCGCCATGGGGGTCGAACACCGGGCTGGCGGAGCAGGTCAGGCCGGTATGCCGGCTGCGAAAGTGCTCGTCCTGATGGATGGTCAGCGGCTGGCGCTCCACCAGGCAGGTACCGATGCCGTTGGTGCCTTCGCAGGCCTCACTCCAGTCGGCGCCGAGCCATAGCCCGGCCTGCTCGA
>DASUOY010000371.1:0-2685 GCA_036276395.1 Pseudomonas sp. | reverse complement strand
AGCCACAGGCCAAAGCGGTCGGACAAGGCGATCTTGTCCTCCACCGCCTCATTGGGATGCAACTCACCCTCGACTCGCTGCCAGTTTTCGTTGTCGCTTTCCTTCTCCGGCAGCAGGTGCCGGCGATTGGAGGTGGCATACAGCAGCACATTGTCCGGGGCGCGCTCCAGGGAACCATCGAGCACGGTCTTCAGCATGCGGTAATCGCCCTCACCGGCTTCGAACGACAGGTCATCGCAAAACAGCACAAAGCGCTGCGGCGCCTTCCCCAGCTGCTCGACCACTCGCGGCAGATCGGCCAGATGGTCGCGCTCGATCTCGATCAGGCGTAGCCCGACCGCCGCGTGCTCGGCCAACAGCGCCCGCACCAGGGACGATTTGCCGGTGCCGCGCGCGCCCCAGAGCAGCGCGTGGTTGGCCGGCAGCCCCTGGATAAACTGCTGGGTATTGCGCGCCAGCTGTTCGCACTGGCGATCCACCCCGATCAGGTCGCTCAGACGCAGGTCGAGGCTGACCTTGAGCGGCTGCAGAAAGCCGCCGCGCCCTTCGCGCTGCCAACGGGCCGCCAGGCTCTGCTGCCAGTCGATCTCGCTGCGCTGCAGCGGCAACAGCGGCTCAAGCCTGGCCAGCACAGTCTCGGCACGCAGTAAAAAAGCGTTCAAACGGGAATCCACGACACACTCCAGGGTATTCGGGGCAGCACAGGTACTGCCGTCAGGTAAAACAGATGGGCTATGCTTGGCAGGCGACTCAAAACGAGAACAACCAGCCCACATGGATATAGCGCTCACCCAACGCCTGTCATTCAAGCAGGCCGGCTTGACCGTGTTGGTGGCGTTTATCCTCGGCACGGTGCTAAGCCTGCTGCAGGTCGGCATCGATTATGCCAGCGAAGATGCCTCCATCAATCGCGAGATTCATGCGCTGCTGGAAATCAGCCATAACCCGGCGGCGCGCATCGCCTACAACATAGACGCCGAACTGGCCCAGGAACTGGTGCTGGGCCTGCTGCGCTCACCGGCGGTGATCAGCGCCGAAATCACCGACAACAACCGGGTCAGCCTGGCCAGCGTCAACCGCCCGGCCATGCAAAGCCGCTACCGGGTGCTCAGCGACTTTATGTTCGGCGAGCGGCGGCAGTTTCGCAGCGAACTGTTCGTCAGCCACTCGCCCAACGAAGCCCTCGGCCACCTGTCCCTGGAGGTCGACACCTACGCCTTTGGCAGCCACTTCCTGCGCCGCTCCCTGCTCACCCTGCTGACCGGCTTTGCCCGCAGCCTGCTGTTGTCGCTGATTCTGCTGGTGCTGTTCTATTTCATGCTGACCAAGCCGCTGACCGGATTTATCCGCGCCCTCAGCGAGCGAGATCTGCGCAGCCCCAACAATGCCAAGCTGCCCTACCCTCCCAACCATGAGCGCGATGAAATCGGCGTACTGGTCGATGTGACCAACCGCCAGCTGGCCAGCATCGCCAGCGAGATCGAACAACGGCAACAGGCCGAAAGCCGCCTGACCCAATACCTGGCGCAACTGGAGGATGTGGTGTCGGCGCGCACCGCGGAGCTGGAAGCCACCAACAGCCGGCTGCTCGATTCCAACCGCGAGCTGGAACAGGCGCGGCGTACGGCCCTGGACATGGCCCAGGCGCGCTCGGCCTTTCTGGCCAATATGAGCCACGAGATCCGCACCCCACTCAATGGCCTGCTGGGCATGCTCGCGCTGTCGCTGGACGGCCCGCTGAACAACGAACAGCGCCAGCAGCTGTCGATTGCCCACGACTCCGGCAAGGTGCTGGTCGAGTTGCTCAACGACATCCTCGACCTGTCCAAGTTCGAGGCCGGCCAGCTTGAACTGGAACAGATTCCCTTCGATCTTGGCAGCATGGTCGAGGACACCGCCAACCTGCTGTCGCAGAATGCCGCCCCCGGCGTCGAACTCACCTGCCTGATCGACCCCAAGCTGCCCAACCTGCTCCTGGGCGACCCGACCCGGGTGCGCCAGATCGTCAGCAACCTGCTGTCCAACGCACTGAAATTCACCCGCTTTGGCCGCGTCGATATCAGCGTCAAGCAGCAGCCACAGGGGGTGCGAATCATTATCCGCGACACCGGCATTGGTATCGCCGAAGAGGCCCAGGCACGCATCTTCCACCCCTTCGCCCAAGCCGGCGCCGGCATCACTCGGCAGTTTGGCGGCACCGGCCTGGGCCTGGCGCTTACCCGCAGGCTGTGTGAAGCCATGCAAGGCCAACTCAGCCTGGAAACCCAGGAGGGTTTTGGCAGCACCTTCTGCGTCGATCTGCCCCTGCCCAGCCAGACCAGCACACTTATGCTTCCCAGCCTGAGCGGCCGCATCCTGGTGCTGAGCCCGGCAGGTTCCGGCCTGAGCGAACAACTGGGCAGCCTGCTGCCGAGCTGGGGGCTGGACTATCAGCGCCTGGACCCCGACGCCAATCTGCAGGCCATCAGCGCCGACCTGCTGATCAGCGACCGCCCCGATCGCCTGCAGCTGCTGCGCCCAAGCTGCAGCCTGCCAATCCTGCTGGTCAGCGCCTACGGCAATTTCCTCTCCAGCGAGCAAGTGCAGGCCCTGGCGCCTATCGAGCAACTGCCCCGCCCACTCTCGCGCCAGGCCTTGCTGCAAGCGCTACGACGCAGCCTCGAACAGGGCGAACCCAGCTCGACC
>DASUOY010000370.1:0-2181 GCA_036276395.1 Pseudomonas sp. | reverse complement strand
GCCTGGCCATGGCCGGGGTGCGTTTCAACGACCTGGTTACCGACTACCGCTGCCGCCTGGCCAAGAACCTGCTGCTCAATACCGATGAGCGCATCGAGGTGATAGTCGAGCGCACCGGTTTCTCCGAGCCGAGCACCTTCTACCGCGCCTTCAAACGCTGGGTCGGCGAGACCCCGGTAGAGTTTCGCAAGCGCGGCAAGCAGTGAGTGCTACTGGGCGAAATAGGTCGCCCAGAAGTAATAAAGCGTCATGCCGCTGCCCACAGCTATCACCAGCACGCGTAGCAGCCTGGTCGGCAGGCGCTGGCCGAGGGCGCCGCCGGCATAGCCGCCCACCGTCGCTCCCATCAGCAGCATCGCCAGCTCATACCAGCTGACCCGCCCGGCGAGGATAAAGGTCAGGCTGGCGACGCTGTAGATCACCGCCGAAATCAGGTTTTTCAGGGCATTGGCGCGGGCCAGCGGGTGGCCCTCGATGGCGAACGCCGCCAGTTGCAGGATGCCCATGCCCGCGCCGAAGTAGCCGCCATAGATCGACACGCCAATATGCGCGCCCAGCGACAGCGGGCTATGGGGCGGTTGCGCGGTTGTGGCGCGGCGTGCCGCCAGGGCGCGGCTAAGCCAGGGGCTGGCGGCAAACAGTGCGGTAGCGGTAAGCAGCAGCCAGGGGATCAGCGTGGCAAACACGGCATCGCCACCCACCAGCAGCAACAGGCCGCCGAGCAGGCCGCCAGCCAACCCGGCGGCCAGCAGGGGCAGCAGATAACGGCCCAACGGCCGCAGCGAAGCCCGCGCCGCCCAGGCTCCGGCCAGGCTGGCTGGCCACAGCGCCACGGCATTGGTGGCGCCCGCGGTTACCGGCGCCAGGCCGGCAGCCAGCAGCGCCGGGAAGGAGAAGAAGGTGCCGCCCCCGGCCAGTGCATTCATCCCGCCGGCGGTAAAACCGGCAAGTACCAGCAGCAGGATCTCGGACACAGGCATGGCAAAGGCTCACAGGCAAAGGCGGCAGCTTACCCAGGCCGCCCGCCGAGGCCAAGCCGACCAAGGTCGTTGGCGCCGGCCTGAAGGCTGTCCGCCGCCAGGCAGTCTCGCAGGCTGTGTTCCAGCGTTTGGCGCAGGTCGCTGCCGCGTTTGGCGATAAACACCAGTTGTACGGCCGGGCCGTCATCTGGCTGGGCGGCCGGGCTGAACTGGCTGCGGCTGCCGACATGCTGCAGCCAGTGCGGGCCGGCGCTGCCTTGCAGCAGAACCCGGCCCTTGAGGCGAAACACCTCGGCCGGCAAGCGTGTCAGCCAGGCGCGAAAGGCGCCGGGTTCCAGGCGGTGCTGGCTGCGCCAGGTCCAGCTTTCGAACAGTTGCTCGTGACTGGCGCTGGGCTGCACTAGTTTCAGGCCTGCGGGTTCGCTGCGTTCGGCCAGCAGCAGGGCGTCAGGCAGTTCGGCTTGCACGGTAGTGAAGATGCGCGTGCGTGGGCCGAGGCTGTGGCGTACCTGTTCCAGCTCTTGCGGGCTGACCAGATCGGCCTTGTTCAGCAGCACCAGATCGGCCGCCGCCACCTGAGCGCGAGACAGGCGGGCGACGTCGCCGTCGAGGCGCTGGTAGCCACTGGCGTCGACCAGGGTGATCACCGCGTCCAGGTGCAATTGCGCACGCAATTGCGGGTAGCCGAGGGTCTGCACGATGCGCTGCGGGTCGGACACCCCGCTGCATTCGATGACGATGCGTTCCAGGCGTGGGCTGAGCTGGGTCAGGTTGACCAGTTGCGCCAGCAGGTCGTCTTGCACGGTGCAGCAGATGCAGCCGCTCTGCAGGCTGTAAACCGCGTCGCTGACCTCGGCAATAATTGCCGCGTCGATATTCAGCTCGCCGAAGTCGTTGACTATCACCGCCAGGCGCCCGCTATCACTGCGCTGCACCAGGCGGTTGAGCAGGGTGGTCTTGCCGGCGCCGAGAAAGCCGGCGACCACGGTCACGGCGATGCTGGCGCTCATTTGGCCTTGCCCTCCAGCACCGGTGGTTCGCCTTGCCAGGTGGCTTGCAGCGGGGTATCGGCAAACTGGCCCAGGCGGTCGTACACCGGCCGGCCTTCGACGAAGGTCAGTTGCACCTGGGTGCGGTGGATATAGTTGCGTGGCGCCTGGGCGAACAGGTCGCGGTCGAGCACGATCAGGTCGGCCGACTT
>DASUOY010000369.1:0-4938 GCA_036276395.1 Pseudomonas sp. | reverse complement strand
CTGGGACTGCTGCATGGATCACATCTCTAATTGTTGTTATTAAACAGGGCAGCCGCTGTCGGCCCCAGGTAGTTACCTGGCTTTTCCCAGAGTGCAATCTAGAGCCCCGGGTCTAAGCTGTCTGTGACTATTTGTAGTCTTTATGTCAGTTGATAGCGCACCAGCAATGGCAACTGGCAATACGCCTGAATGAGCAAAGACCGGACAGATCGGATATAGCCGTACAACAAAGCTAAAAACCTGCGCTTTTTCATGCTACAAACAAGCCCATTGAATAAGCTTGAAACATTGCCCCATCACTCCCGTTAGCCGTCGGACTGTCGCCAATGAAAACAAAAAAAGACCCAGCGCCCTCTTCCGTAACCGAAGCCACCCTGGCGGATCTGGCCGACAACCTGCTCGCCCCGCTCCCCCCTGCGGCAGCCCAGAGTCTGTACAGCGGCGGCGAGCAATATATGTATTTCACCGAGCGCGATATCGACCGCATCCTGGATAACCTCGACGGCCTGCGCAGCCTGGTATTCCCGCCGGCCAATCTGGATGAGGACAACGAGAAGCGCGTCCAGCACTTTCCCTCGGTGTGCCTGATTGGCCTGGGCCGCTGCGGCTCGAACATCGCCCTGGATGTCGCCTCCCTGGTGTACAACGCCCGGCAGTTCTACCTGAGTGAATTCAACAACGAAGAAAAGACCGTAGCCGAGCAGGATTTCCGCCCCACCCGCTGGATTCGCAGCAACCTGCTGCGCGCCCCGGCCAAGGGCAGCAAGCCGGTGTTTCTGATCGAACCGCTGGTGATGCTGGGCGATCTGGACAAGGACATCGAGGGCCGCATCCGCTTCTCGCGCAAGGGCGAAACCAGCGGTTTCCTGAGCGACTACAGCAAGATGAAGATCATGGACCTCTCCGAGGTGCATGCCGGTGGCGCCGGTAACGCGCCGATCCTCGGCCAGTACCTGGCCAAGATTATTCTCAACAAGGACACCCAGCGCTTCACCAACGAAGACTGGAAGTTTATCCACAGCTACCTGATCGACTCCTGCGGCATCAAGGCCAACCAGTCGCGCCTGTATTTCTACATCTTCAGCGCCGGCGGCGGCACCGGCTCGGGCATGGCCTCGGAATTCGGCCTGGCCCAGCAGTTCGCCTACATGAGCAAGACCTTCGACACCAAGAACTTCGACGAAAGCCCGGAGAACCGCGACCACAGCTTCGTCTTCGAGCCGATCTTCACCAGCGGCATCTGCATCCTGCCGAACATCTCCGACCAGCGCAGCGAGATGTCCGAGGCCCTGCATATCAACGCCGGGCGCCTGCTGTGCAAGTACCTGGCCGAGGAATGGGACTTCTCCTACAACTTCGACAATGAAGAGAACAGCGAAGCCAGCGTGATGCGCCGCATCCGCCCGTGGAACGCGATGATGCTGATCTCCAACGACATCATGCGTTACGCCGAAGAAACCGATGACGGCAATATCCAGAATATCGACGTCAACGCCATGGAGCGCCACGCCAACCAGTACATCTCGCAGCAGATCTTCAACATCCTCACCGCCCAGGCGGTGACCACCGACTACGACCAGAACTACTTCCGCCGCGCCGGCATCGACATAGGCGAAACCATCCGCCTGGACGCCAACGACCTGTTTATGAGCCTGGCCGGCCCAGTCGCCGTGGCCTATGCCGAATCGGTGGTACCGGAGCAGAGCGCTGCGGCCACCCTGGACAAGTTCCGCGTGCTGGAGAAAGAGCCGTCGCGGCTGAATATCGACGACCTGTTCTTCCGCTCCATCGACCTGCCGCACTTCAACAAGGTGACCCAGGCCATCGAGGGCATCAGCCTGCTGCCGATCGAGTCCAAGCGCTATCGCGAGGCCCTGCAGCAATACAAGGCCAGCGGCTACGACGCCGCCCAGTTGAGCGATCTGCACTTCTTCAAGAACTGCTCCTCGGTGGTGTCGATCGTCTCCCTGCCCAAGGACTACAAGCTGTCCTATATGGACCTGAACCGGCTCAAGACCCACTTGAACAACCTGTTCCCCAACACCACCCTGAAGCGCTACGCCCTGGTAATCGGCGCCTCGGCCAACCTGTCGCTGACCACCCTGATCGCCAAGAGCCCGTGCCTGTCGGACGATTTCCTGACCCTGATCGTGGCCTTTATCAAGCGCTGCTTCGCCCGTGACCCGCACCGCTTCGACGAGAGCCTGGACAACGCCATTCTCGATTTCATCATGAGCGATGAGTTCGACGAAGTGCGGGTCGACGCCATGCTCAACGAGTATGAAAACCCGGCGAAGATCCTCGATACCAACTGGTATGCGATCAAGCCGATGTATGAGAAGAAGTACCGCGAGCTGATCCACGATCAGGACAAGTTCGTCTCGATCAACGACATCCGCCTGTCCCGCGACAGCGTGAAGAAAGCCATCAGGTACCTGCGCGAGATCTACCGCCACCGCATCGGCAAGACCCGCGTGATCTCGCTGAACAACTATGCTTCAACGCAGTAAGCACTATTCGGCCTGGGGCAGCAGCATGCAGCCCCAGGCCGCAAGTACGGAGCGCCGCAAAGGGTCGAATGGCCTCAGGCAGAGAGGCAACAAGAACCTGTAGCGCCGGTATGGACACAGCTAATTTTCGACTGCCTAAACAGCAGGTGCAGATGCCAGCAGCTCCTCGCAACGCCGGATGCAAACGAGGCAAAGGCTCGCTTTACTTGCTTAGCGGCTTGTTACTCGCCCAACTGCTGTGCCTGCTCCCGGCCATGGCACAAGAGCCATTGCGCCTGCAGTTGCGCTGGCTGCATCAGTTCCAGTTCGCCGGCTACTACATGGCCCTGGAGAAGGGTTACTACCAGCAAGCCGGCCTGGAGGTGGAGATCCGCCAGGGCGGCCCGGGCACCCCGAAACCCATAGACAGCCTGCTCAAGGGTGAAGTCGACTTCGCCATCAGCAACAGCGGCCTGATCATCAGCCATATGGCCGGCAAGCCGGTGGTGGCCCTGGCAGCACTGATGCAAAGCTCGCCGAGCGTATGGATAGTGCGGGCCGACTCGAACATCTACGCGCCCCAGGACCTGGCCGGCAAACGGGTGATGGTGATGCCCCTGCCGGAAAGCGCCGAGCTGCGCATCATGCTGATGCGCGAAGGCATCGGCTTCGAACAGATCAAGGAGCAGCCCACCAGCTTCAACCCACAGGACCTGATCGACGGCAACACCGATGCCTACAACGGTTATGTCTCCAACGAACCCTTCTGGCTGCAACAGCAACAGGTTGCCTACCGCCTGATCAAACCCCGTGAGTACGGCGTCAACTTCTACAACGACGTACTGAGCACCCGCGCCGAATTGCTGCAAAAGCGTCCCGAACAGGTGGAAGCCTTCCTGCAGGCCAGCATGCACGGCTGGCAATACGCCCTGGACAATATCGAAGAGAGCGTACAACTGATCCACCAGCGTTACGCCCCCAACAAGAGTCTGGAACACCTGCGTTTCGAGGCCGAGGAACTGAAAAAGCTGATCATGCCCGAGCTGGTGCAACTCGGGCATATGAACCCCGGCCGCTGGCGGACGATTGCCGAACACTACCGGGTTCTGGGCATGGCCCAGGGCCCCATCGATCTGGACCGTTTCCTCTACAAGCGCAAGGTTAAAACCGACCATCGCCTGCTCTACCAGATAGTCGCGGGAGCGCTGCTGACGCTGTTGGCTGTCACGGCCATCGCCCTGCGCTTCGCCCACCTGAGCAGCCGCCTGCGCCTGGAGATCGAACGCCGGTGCCAGGCCGAGGAGGAGCTGCTCAACAGCAACCTGCGGCTGGAGGAACTGGCCAACACCGACCGCCTGACCGGCCAATGGACCCGGCGCAAGTTCGAGGAAGTGGCCCAGCAGGAAATCAATCGCGCCGAACGCTATGGCCTGGCCCTGAGCCTGATCTTCTTCGATATCGACCATTTCAAACTGATCAACGACCAGCATGGCCATGAGGTCGGCGACCAGGTGCTCTGCGGCGTGGCGCAGCGGATCAAGGCACAGTTGCGTCAATCCGACAGCCTGTGCCGTTGGGGCGGCGAAGAATTCATCATCCTGATGCCGCACAGCGACCTGGAGCACGCCTGCATGATCGCGGAAAAGCTGCGCGAGCGACTCGCCGCCGAGCCAATGGCCGGACGGATAGCCGTCACCGCCAGTTTCGGCGTCGCCCAGTGGCACGCCGGGCAGAGCCTTGGCGCCCTGGTGGACAGTGCCGACCAGATGCTCTACCGCGCCAAACAACAGGGCCGCAACCGGGTCGAGTACCGGCCGCTGGTCGATGCCTAACGGGCCGGTGAAAAACCACCTGCGTTGCCTACGGCGTTAACCAGCCTGGCGCCAGTCGGCCAGCCAGCCCAGGCTGACCTGAGTGCCGGCATCCCCCGGACGGTATTCGGCGCCCAGCCAGCCGCGATAACCGCAACGCCGCAACGCTGCCAGCGCCACGTCGAAATCCAGCTCGCCGCTACCCGGCGCGCCCCGCCCCGGGCAGTCGGCGAACTGCACATGACCGATGCGCCCCGCCAGCAGCTCGATGCCAGCCGCCAGATCCAGCCCCTGGCGCGCCATATGGTAGAGGTCGTATTGCGCCGTCAGATTGGGGTGATTAACGGCCTTGAGCAACGCATCCAGTTGCGCGGGGGTATTGATCAGAAAGCCCGGCATATCCAGGGGGTTGATCGCCTCCACCAGCACGCCAATGCCCAACAGTTGGAAGGCTTCGGCGCTCTTGCGCAAGTTGCCCGCCAGGCAGGCCAGTGCCTGCTCCCGGCTCAGCCCCTCGGCCAGGCGGCCAGGCAGCACATTGACCATGGCCGGGCGCACCATGGCGGCATAACTCAGCGCCTCCTGCAGCGCCGCATCGAACGCGTCCTGGCGCGCCGGCACGGCGGCCAGGCCAGGCC
>DASUOY010000368.1:0-7749 GCA_036276395.1 Pseudomonas sp. | reverse complement strand
CCTGGGCCTGACGGATCATGCGCACCAGGGTTACATGGTGTTCGTCGTAATAGCGGTAGCTGCCTTGGCGCTGCGGAACGGGGAGCAGGCCGAGCTTTTCATAATGGCGGATCGCCTTGGGCGTGCTGTCGGTGAGTTTGGCCAGTTGTCCGATAAACATCGTGGAGCCCTGCGTGGCGAGGAGGCGGGCAGGTTACCCGAGCTGGCGTTGGTCGGTAAATTGCGGGCTGGTACCAGGGTTGCAGCGGCGGTGTGTGGCTGCAAGCACATAGGCCGGCCGACGCTAGAAATAGCCGATTTCTCCGCTAGTTCCACGTGAAACCCCTATAAACCCTAGGCTACAGGCTTTATGGGGCCGTCAGATGGTCGTGGCCAGGGGGGCGTCCATCGGCATATGCGTGAAATCTACCGCTCGTTATTTGATTTAAATGTTATGTTATAACAAGTAAATCAACAAGCCAGTGAAGCCTCGCCATGATCCAGCCCTTGCCTGAACGTCTTCCCGTTACCCTGTTGTCCGGCTTTCTCGGTGCCGGCAAAAGCACGCTGCTCAACGCCATCCTGAAAAACCGCCAAGGCCTGAAAGTGGCGGTGATCGTTAACGATATGAGCGAGATCAATATAGATGGCAGCGAAGTTCAGCGTGATGTCAGCCTGAACCGCGCCGAAGAGAAGCTTGTGGAGATGAGCAACGGTTGCATCTGCTGCACCCTGCGCGAGGACCTGCTGCAAGAGGTCGGCCGCTTGGCCCGTGAGGGGCGTTTCGATTATCTGCTGATCGAGTCCACCGGCATCAGCGAGCCGCTGCCGGTGGCGGAAACCTTCACCTTTAGAGGTGAAGACGGCCAGAGTCTGAGCGACCTGGCGCGCTTGGATACCCTCGTCACGGTGGTCGATGGGGTCAACTTCCTGCGCGATTTCCATGAGGCCGAGAGCCTGGCCAGCCGTGGCGAAACCCTCGGCGAAGAAGATGAGCGTTCGATTACCGACCTGCTGATCGAACAGGTGGAGTTCGCCGATGTGCTGCTGGTCAGCAAGATCGACCTGATCGGCAGCCATGAGCGCGAAGAGCTGATCGCCATCCTGCGTGGTCTCAATACCCATGCCGAGATCCTGCCCATGGCCATGGGCGTGGTACCTCTGGGCAAGATCCTCAACACCGGCCGCTTCGATTTCGAGCGCGCCGCCCAGGCGCCGGGCTGGCTTAAGGAGCTACGCGGCGAGCACCTGCCCGAGACCGAAGAATACGGCATAGCGTCCAGCGTCTACCGAGCGCGGCGGCCGTTGCATCCCGAGCGCTTCTTCGCCTTTATCAACCGCGAATGGAGCAACGGCCGCCTGCTGCGCAGCAAGGGTTTCTTCTGGCTGGCCAGCAAGTACCAGGAGGCCGGCAGCTGGTCCCAGGCTGGCGGCCTGATGCGTCACGGCTTTGCCGGGCGCTGGTGGCGCTTCGTCCCCAAGGCGCAATGGCCACAGGATGAGGAGGGACTGCAGGCGATCATGAAAAATTGGCAGACGCAGACCGGCGACTGCCGCCAGGAGCTGGTGTTTATCGGTCAGAACATCGACTTCGCCCAACTGACCCGCGAGCTGGATGCCTGCCTGCTGACCGATGCGGAAATGGCCCTGGGCGTGGATGCCTGGCGGGCGCTGCCCGACCCGTTCGGCCCCTGGCATGAGGAGGCGGCCTGATGCTGGCGTCCATCCATGGGAAAGTCGCGCAGCGACGCCATCATTATGCCCTTCGCCCTCCGGGAGGCGGCACCCGCTCCCTGCGGGATTGCCGCATTCACCCCATCCCTGTGGATCAAGGCGGCGCGCAGCACCTGATGAGGGAAGCGGGAGCCGCCAGACAGCAGGTCAGCAGCGAGCAGATCGAGGTGCTCGGCGAGGTGCTGCGCGATGAGGTCAATCTGGCCGTCTGGCAGCGCCAGTTGCCGGCGCAGATCAGTGAATTCGCCAGCGCCCTGCTGGCTCTGGGCGAAGCACTGGGGCAATCCATCGTGCTGGAACTGGCCAGCCCGGAGAGCGAGCCGAGCCTCCATGGTCTGGTCGATGCGTACAGTGATCTGCCAGGCCAGGCGGCCTTTCTGCAGGATCTGAGCTGGCTGGTCGGCGCCTTTGCCTGCCTGTTCGACGCCAAGCGCATCGGCTTGCGCCTGCGCATTCTCGACAAGGCCATGTGCCCGCGCTTTCACGTCGACCATGTACCGATCCGGCTAATCACCAGCTATGCCGGGGTTGGCAGTGAGTGGCTGCAGGACGGCGTGATGGCGCGCCGTCGCCTTGGTGATCCGGCCGCCGAGCCCAGCTCTGCCGCGCTGATCAAGCGCGCCGAGAGCGGCCACGTACTCCTGGCCAAGGGCGAGAAATGGATCGGCAATAAGGGTGGTGGCTTGATCCACCGCTCACCGCAACCACCCGCGGGTGAGCGGCGCTTGTTGTTGACCCTGGACTGGCTGGCATGAGTGATTGCGGAGGGCGGGTTAGCGCGCCATCCACACGCCCTTGCTCTGCTGCTCGCAGAAGGGCTTGAGGTAGGCCGCGTCCGTGGCCACGCCGTAATAGTGCACGTCCTGCTTGTAGGGCGTGCCGCCCACCCCGGCGTTGCGGCACACGCCGAAGGCGCCCATGGGGCACTGCTCGACGAACTCCACTTCGACCTTCTGCCCCTGCAGTTGCGGCTGGCAGAAGCCGCTGCGGAACAGGTTGGGCGGGATGCTGCGGTTCTGCTGGCAGACCTTCACATCCAGGCGTTCGGCCTGGCTATGCACCACGCAGGCCTCGGCCCAGGCCAGGCCGGACAGCGCCCACAGGCTCAGCAACAGAACAACACGCATCGATTTACCCCCCAAACCCAGATGGCGGCGACTCTAGCATGCGGATTTTATTCAGTCTGCGCCCTGCTCCGGGGTTCTCTCCTGGCAGGCAAAGCCGCACCATAGGTCCATGCTGAAGAATATCCCTACCCATTTGATTGCCGGTCCCCTGGGCGCCGGCAAGACCAGCCTGATCCGCCACCTGCTGGCGCAGCGCCCGGCCAATGAGCGCTGGGCGGTGTTGATCAACGAGTTCGGCCTGATCGGTCTGGACGCCGCCCTGCTGACGACGGACGACGACGGCATCGCCCTGGGCGAAGTGGCCGGCGGCTGTCTGTGTTGCGTCAACGGCGTGCCCTTTCAGGTCGGCCTGAGCCGCCTGTTGCGCCAGGCCAAGCCGGACCGCCTGCTGATCGAGCCGTCTGGCCTGGGTCATCCGCTGCAACTCTTGGCGCAATTGCGCGAAGCGCCCTGGACCGACGTGCTGGCCGTGCAGCAGCCGGTGCTGGTGCTGGATGCCTTGGCCCTGGCCGCCGGCGCAGCGCTGCCGGACAGCCAGCAGGCGACCCTGAGCAGCGCCGGTTTGCTGCTGCTGAACAAGGCCGAAACGCTGGATGCAGCGACCAAGGCGCGAATCCAGGCGCTGCTGCCCGCACGCCCCTTGCTATGGACCAGCCAGGGCGCCCTGGCGCTGGCGCAGTTGCCCGGTTTTAGCGCCCAGGCAGATAGCGGCGGCACGCTGGATGGTCTGCCCGCGGGCACCGCGCCATTGGCGCAACTTTGGCGCAGTCCGGGTGAACCGATCTGTCAGGTGCAGCAGCAGGCGGAAGGCTGGAGCATCGGCTGGCGCTGGCACCCCAGCCAGCAGTTTGAGCTGCTGCGCATGCAGCAGTGGCTTAGCAGCCTGCCCTGGCGACGCGCCAAGCTGGTGCTGCACACCAATGCCGGCTGGCTCTCGGCCAATGCCCTGGATGGCCAGGCCCTGCACTGGCAGAACAGCGAATGGCGCAAGGACTCGCGGCTGGAGCTGATTTTTAGCCAGGCGCAGGATGGGGCTGTGCTGCAGGCGGCTTTTCAGCGTTGCCGCCTGCCCTGAGCCTGTTGCTAAACTGCGCCGACTTTTCAGCTGGATAACGACCATGCAATTGCTTCCCTGGTCCCATCAGAGTTCCGCCGGTTTTACCCTGCGCGGCTGGCATTCGCCGCCCTCGGGCAAGCCGTTACTGCATTTTCTGCATGGCAACGGTTATTGCGGGCGGGTCTATACGCCGCTGCTGCAGTTGCTCGCCGAGGATTTCGACCTGTGGTTGTGCGACGTCCAGGGTCATGGCGACAGCGACCATGGCGGGCGTTTCCATGGCTGGAACCGCAGCGCCGAGCTGGCCCTGGAGGCCTTTAACGACGGTCGCCAGATGTTCGGTCAGGTGCAGCTGTTCGCCCTCGGCCATAGCTTCGGCGGCGTCTTGACCAGCCTGATGCTGGCACGCCAGCCGGGGCTGTTCAGCCGCGCGGTGCTGCTTGACCCGGTGCTGTTCAGTCCGGCGATGATCGGGGTGATGGCGTTGTCCGATGTGGTCGGCCTGAGCCGGCGCAATAGCCTGGCCAGCAAGGCGCGCAAGCGGCGCAGCAGTTGGCCGGATCGTGCCGCCGCCCATGCCGCATTGCATGGCCGCGGGATGTTCCGTGGCTGGACCGAGGAAGCGTTTGCCGCCTATATCCAGCATGCGCTGAAGGACAGCGACAAGGGCGTCGAGCTCAAGTGCCGACCGAGCCGCGAGGCGGACATCTTCAGCTCCTTTCCCAAGCGCCTGTGGCCGTCGCTGGCCAAGGTGACGACGCCGGCCCAGGTGCTCTACGGCGCGCGCAGTTACCCTTTCGTCGCCAAGTCGGTGGCGCGCTGGTGTGCCAGCAATGGCCATATCAGCGCCCATGTGGTGGAGGGCGGGCACTGCTTTATGCAGGAGCAGCCGCAGGACGCGGCGGTGCGGGTGGCCAATTTCCTGCTGCAGCGTGGTTGAGCATGCCGGCGGTCAGTCGGGAGGATGTCTGGCTGGCGCTGTCCGACCTGTGGCTGGATACCGAGCTGGATGACTTCTGGCTGGACGGTATTGCCCAAGTGCTGCGTCGCAGCGGCCTGAGCCGGGCGCAGCTGGAGGCGATCTTTCTGTATGAGGTGGCGCCAGTGGTCTGGCTCAATCACTGGAATTTTACCGGCGCCTGGTGTGGTTTCGACCGGCAGTGGCTGTGTTCGCGCTGCCAGCGCCAGCTGGGGCGCGGTCGTTGGCACCGCCTGCGCTGTCGCCTGCTGCGCTGGCCCATGACCTATGGCTGCCAGGTGGAGTGGCGGCAGGTGCTGGCCCGTCTGTAGACAACAGCCGCTAATTTGCCTTGTTGCGCCAGTGTTCGAGCTGCACCACCTTGCTCTCGCCCTGGGTGGCCACCGGCTCCGGCTGCGGGCTGAGTACCGGGTGCGGCTCCAGCTCGATACGGCCCAGGCGCTGGCCGAACATGCTGATGCTGCCGCGCAGGCGCTGTTCGCCGGTGACGGTGAATTCGAAGTCGTAGAGCCGCGCCAGGCGCCGCTGGCCGCGGATATCACGCAGCAGCGCCAGGCGGCGCAGGGCCACGGCGCCGTCGAGCAGCTCGATATCCAGTTTGGCGCAGTGCTGCTTGGCCAGCAGCAGGGCGCGTTCGCGGATGCCATGGCCGCGCCACAACCAGGCGCAGGCAGTGGCGAACAGCATCAGTAGAAACATATCGAACAGTTCGAACATGGTGATTCCTAGGCGGGCGGCGCTTGGCCGGGGCGCAGGGACGCTCTCTGCGGCTTAGCCCTTTTCTTCGCTCAGGGCCTGGTAACGCTGCTGCAGTTCATTGCGAATTTCGCGGCGCTGCTGCGCCTGACGCTGGCGGCGCTGCCCGTCGGCGGTGGTTGGCTGCAAGGCCGGGATGGGCGCCGGGCGGCCCTGCTCATCCACCGCCACCATGGTGAAGAAGCAGCTGTTGGTGTGGCGCACCGAGCGTTCGCGGATATTTTCCGTGATCACCTTGATGCCGATTTCCATGGAGGTGCGCCCGCTGTAGTTGACCGAGGCGAGAAAGGTCACCAGTTCGCCGACATGGATCGGTTCGCGGAACATCACCTGATCCACCGACAGGGTCACCACATAGCAGCCGGCATAGCGGCTGGCGCAGGCATAGGCCACTTCATCGAGGTACTTGAGCAGGGTGCCACCGTGGACATTGCCGGAGAAGTTGGCCATGTCCGGGGTCATCAGTACGGTCATCGACAGCTGGGTGTTGCCCTGTTCCATCTTGCACTCCACGCGGGGTTCAACGGCCACCAAGGTTGGCCGCACTGCGTTTAGGGTGACATGGATGGGGCGCTTTTGCAGCCGTTACGCGGCTTTGCGCCGATCTTACAGGCTGTTGAAAAGCGTTGGCGAGGCCGCCAGTGCAAGGCAAAAACAGGCGAAAAAGCGGAGTTTACAAGCTGTAAATGAGCATTTTGAGTCTGTTTTTAACGCTGCAATGGCAACGCAGGTAGTTTTTCAATGGCCGCGGTTAACGCAGGCCGTAACGTTGGCGCAGTGTCGCCAGCTCCTCGTGCTGCTCGATCAGGAAGCGATTGAAGCGCTGGATCAGCTCGGGGTGATTGGGGCTGCTGAGGTGGAAGCTGGTGTACACCAGCGGCAGTTGCTGATCCAGTTGCAGGCGGCCTGTGGGTAGGCCCATTTCGCCTAGTTGATGGCGCACCACTTCGGGGTTGGCGTAGAGCGCATCGAGGCGGCCGTGTTCGACCATGCGGATCAGGCTCTGGATATCCTGGGCTTCCACCAGTTCTACCTGGCCCTTGGCGAGCAGGGTTGTCCAGGCTTGGGCGGTAAAGCCTTTTACCGTACCGATCCGGCGGATCTTCGCCAGGCCCTGGCCACGGCGCTCGCTGAGTACCAGGGTGCCATCGACGACCTGAATCGCCGCATCACTGTAATGCAGGGTCTTGTCTGCCTTGGCCTGGCGCGACCAGGCCGGGTTATCCGGGAACAGCAGATCCAGGCTCTGTTCGTTGAGCAGGTTGTGGTACAGGCGGTTGATCGGCTGGGCACGGATTTCCAGGTCCAGCTCGGCGTATTTGGCGAAGGCCTGCAACAGGGCCACGGCGTAGCCCTGCGGAACGCCTTCCGGCTCGGCGCGGTAGTAGGGGTAATAGTCGTGAGCCTCGATGCCGACGCGCAAGCTGGCCCCCTGGGCCAGGGCACCGAGCAGGCAAAGCGTTAGCAACAACCATCGACTCATTGATCTGTACTCTCCGCGCGCTCCGCCAGGGGGAGCTGAGGTTGGCGCGGCAGGTTAGCCGTAACATCGCCGCTCGGCTAGGGCTTGGGGTGCAGGCCGGGCAGCCGGGTGCCAATCGGGCGCGCACCCCTAGAGCGTAGATCAATAGGGATGGCTATGCGTGGGTCAGGTACCAGCGCCAATCCTGCTCGCCCACTTCACCCATAAATTGGCGAAATTCGGCCCACTTTATCGCCAGAAATACCTTGAGGAACTCCTCGCCCAGCGCCTGCTTGGCCCAGGCGGAGCTTTCCAGGGTGCGCAGGGCGGTCAGCCAGTCGGTGGGCAGGGTCTCGCGGGCCTGCTCGTAGCCGTTGCCGATGATTTCCTCGCCGGGATCGATCTGGTTTTTGATGCCGTGGTGGATACCGGAGAGGATCGCCGCCGCCGCCAGGTAGGGGTTGGCATCGGCGCCGCAGATGCGGTGCTCGACATGCCGGCTATTGGCCGGGCCGCCCGGTACGCGGAACGACACGGTGCGGTTGTTCACCCCCCAGCTCTTGGCCAGCGGCGCGTAGCTGTTGGCCTGGAAGCGGCGGAACGAGTTGGCGTTGGGGCAGAAGATCGCCAGGGCGTCATTCAGCGTGGCCATCAT
>DASUOY010000367.1:0-7790 GCA_036276395.1 Pseudomonas sp. | reverse complement strand
GCAGCGACCACATGCCCAGGGCGGTGATGAACAAGGTCGCCAGCAGCACCAGGAAGCGATTGCCGATTGACCAGTGAATCAGGCGCGCGATCATGGCTGCTCTCCTTGCTTGTCGAGCAACTCGATCAGCAGGCCGGCGTCCGTCTGCCGGACGCCGATACGCACGTGATCACCGGGCTTGAGGCCGGTGGCCACCTTCGGGCTGGCCAGGGGAAAGGGCATAGTCATTCCGGGCATATTCAGGCTCTCGAAAGGGCCGTGCTCGAGGGTGACCTGCTGGGCGTCCAGTGCCCGAATCACGCCATGGGACTCATGCAGCTCCTTCCCACTGTCCTGTTCAGCGTTGCCGGCTATGACGCCCTGAAGGCTGGCTTCCGAATCGATCAGGAACTGGCCAGAGGTCACGACCGCCTGTCCCTCCTCAAGGCCAGACAACACCTCCAGGCGCCCATCGGCTTCGCGGCCCAGGGTGATTTCCTGGGGGCGGTAGCGTCCGTCGCCTTTGACCAGCATCACCAGGGCACGTTTGCCCGTACGGATCACCGCCTCGCTCGGCACAAGCAGCGTGGGCTGCTCCGTATTGCTGCCCAAGCGCACGGTGGCGAACATGCCGGGGCGCAGCTTGCCTATGGTGTTGGGCAGTTCGCTGCGCACGGTGACCGTGCGCGTCTGCGGGTCGGCACTCGGCAACACTGCGATGATACGGCCTTGTAGAAGTTGCCCCGGGAAGGCTGTCAGGGTGGCGTCGATGCTCGCCCCAACTTGAACCTCCCCAGCCAGAGCTTCGGGTATCGCTGCATCGAGCCAGACCGTGGACAGCCCGTTGATACGCGCCAGATCCTGCCCGGTTTTGACGGTCATCCCGGCGCGTACCTCCAAGACTTGGAGCTCGCCGCTGATAGGTGTGGTGAGGGTTTGCACCGCCCGCGGTTTTCCGCTGTGTCGAACTTGTTCGATCAGTGCGCGCGGCATGCCCAGCAGTCGCAGTCGTTCCTGGCCCGCGGTGATCAGGCGGGCATCGCCGGTGCGCAGTACCGCCAGAAACTCCAGCTGGGCTGCAGACCACTCAGGAATCAGGAGGTCGACGAGGGGCGTGCCTGCGGACAGTACATCACCCGGGGCGCGCCCATAAACCCGTTCGACAAAACCGCCAGCGCGGGCCTGGAGGTTCGCCACCTCGCGCTGGTTATAGGCCAGGGAACCGACTGCCTCGATGCCGGAGGGCAGTACACCGCGGACCACCGTTGAGGTTCTCATCCCTAGGTTTTGCACGGCCTGAGCGGACACGCTCAGGGCAGACGACTCTTGTCCAGCCCCCGCGTACTTGGGGACAAGTTCCATATCCATGAAGGGTGACTTGCCCGGTTTATCGAAGCGCTGCTCCGGCTGCATCGGGTCGTACCAATAGAGCACTTTGCGCTCTTGCGTCGGCGCGCTGCTTGGCATGACGTCATGTTCGGCCTGTCTCTGGGCCAGCCAGTAGCCACCGCCTGCAGCTCCAATAGCAACGGCCAGCAGGGCGACCGCAAAACCAAATGCCGAAATTTTCATTTCAGACTCTCCACATAGGCGTAATACAAGCTTGCGGAGAGCTGGCTCAGCTTGCGCTGCTGTTCAATCTTCCGCAGCTGCGCCTCGATCAGATCGCGCTGGGCGGTGATGACGGATGTCAGCTGGCTGTTGCCGGCCTGGTAGGCTGCCAGTTCGAGATCCGCACGTTTTCTCGCCAGTGGGATCACGGTGCTTTCAGTGCGCGTCAGGGTTCTGCGCAGTTGCTCAAGCTCAGCCAGGCCGCTTTCCAGCTCGGCCTGATGGGCGCGCAGCAGCACTTCCTGCTCTGCCTCCATCTGCGACACGCTCTGCTGCTTGGCGTTGATCTTGGGCCCCTGGCGGGTGCCAACGAACATCGGCAGGTCGAAGGTAAACTGCACCATCACCATGTCGCCGAACTGGTTGTCGCGGTTGTTGTAGGCAAACTCGACGCCCCAGTCGGGCGTCTTCTCGGCGATCGCCTCATCCAGCTCTGCGCTGGCCTCGCCAACCCGGGCCGATGCTGCACGCAAGTCGGGATGCTGGGCCAAGCGGTGCTGCAAATGCGGAGCTTCAAGGCTCAGACTGGGCACGTTTCCCGTCAGAGGTTGATCGGCCTCGTTGCCGATCCAACGGCGCAGCTTGGCGCGGGCGATGGCCACATCGCGGTTGAGCTCATCTCGTCGATCTTGCAATGCGAGTGCTTCCTGATCGGCCTGCAGCAGCTCGCCAGGTTGGGCGCTGCCGCCGGCGATCAGGGATTGCACCGTCGACCGGAGCATGTCGATCTGCCGCTCCAGCTGATCGAAGAGGCCAACGCTGCGTTCGGCGTAGTAGACATCCAGCCAGCTCAATGCCGTCTGGCGCTTGATCTCCAGTTGCATGGCTCGCTGCTCGGCCTCGGCTCGGACAACGGAGGCCTCAGCCAGATGGCGTCGAGCCTGGCGCTTGTCGCTGTTGGGGACCTCCTGCATGAGCCCAATGCGGCGCATGGTCATGGAATCCCTATTCAGGGTGTAGCGATCAGGCCCTTCGATGGGCAGGTTGTCGACGCCGAGAATCAGCTTGGGGTCGGGTAGGGCATCCGCGGGCTCTACTGCCTGCTGCGCCGATGCCACCTGCGCCTGGCGTGCAAGGTTCTCAGGCGCGGTTTGTTCTGCAAGTGATTGCGCTCGCTCAAATGTCAGGGGTTGAGCCTGAACGGCAACCAAAGGAACTGCCCAGAATGCGGCAGCCAATACGCCCATGCAGCCACGGCGTGTGAAAAGGAAAGCGGACATGCTTTCGCCTCCAATGCGATTGATCGAAGTCGCTACCACGCAGTGCACGGTAGCAACGGCACACCTGCTAAGCAGGCGCGATGGATCACTGCATTAGGCGAAGCGAGGAGGGCGCCAGAGCCCTGCGGGCTCCCGCTTGATCACCGACTGGGTCAGCAATACCTCAGGACGCGAGGGGAGAGGGGAGATCACCTTGATCACGGCGGTCTGGAGAAGACCTCCGGTCTTGCATTCCTGGCCGGATTTACAGGGGGATTTGCTGGCCACCCCGTCGGATTTATCCATGTGCTCGCAGCAAGGGGCATCAGCCATTGCGTGATCCTGGTGATCACTGTTCTGCATCGGGCAAGGTTGTGCCGGCATGCTGAAAGCCATACCGCCGAAGGTCGGCAGCATGAGGCTGGCAATCAGTAGCAGAACCAATCCAATTCGACGCACAGTAGCTCACCAGGCAAGACGATAGGGCGACGATAGCAGATTGCTCCGATAGTATGAGTGCTCCTTTCGACGGCAGCAGTACTTCGCTGACCTGGTTCAAATGAGGGGATAATCTCGCAACGCAGACGCAGGGGTATAAGTGACACCTTCTCGGTTCGCCAACTGTGTTTCGTACTTACGTGACAAGGCGTAAATCGATACTCTTTCCATTGGCTTGCGTTGAGTGATACCCGCAAGGGCTGGCGTCTGGCTAAATCTGCATTGAGTCGATGTGGGGCACATGCAGCCTTTCTTCAACGGTAATGAAGGGCTGGAGTGTCTGCCTGCCCACCGATTGATTAGCAGGAGCGCATCACTTGATTGGTAGGTAAGTTTGCCTTCGAAGGCCGACTGGTTGCCGTCGTTGATCTGGTTGCACGGTACAACGAAATCATTGAGTGCTCTCTTTCGGTTAGGTGCTCGCCTGGTGGGTGAAGGCATGAAGGTGTTGGGGTGACATATGCCTATGGGGTATATGTCGGCGGATTTTTTGTGGTTTATTGATATAAACTATCGGCGCTGCTTTACGACAAAGCGTCAACTGCAGTGAGAAGCTCTGCCTTCGCAAGACGGGTTGCATGGCCTGGATGCCAGATAACGACAGGACGTTGAACGATGTATAGGAAATATCCCCAGCATTTCAAACAGGCTTTGACCGATGTAGGCCTGCAAACCAGCCTGTTGCGAATGAAGATACTGCTCGCTCTTCAAGGTGATCACTACGAAGGGCTAACCACTCGGCAACTCCATGAACACCTCATCAACTCGGGTGAGCCGGTCTCCCTGGTTAGCGTCCGCCAAGGCGTCTTCCGTCTGTATAAGCGAGACATTCTCGTGCGCGTCGGGCGGAGCCAGTATCGCCTCAATCAGAACCGTTTACCCAAGGTTGGGCAAGGCATAGAGCGGGCCGAGGTTTGCCTCGCTGATAAGTGAGGCAGCGGTCGGCGCGTGCCGTGCCGTATCGCTTTGACAATAATTATCATTTGTATTTAATATTCGCACGCATTTGGCACCCTACCTGCGGCGCCTAGTCTCGGATATTACTCTGCATGAATGAGCTCGATAGCGCCTTGCTGGCGCTGCTGCTTGAGGACGAAGCGCCCCAGGCGGATCGCATATCCCCATCCTTTGGCCCGTCCTCCCTGTCCTTCGCACAACAGCGGCTGTGGTTTCTGCAGCAGCTGGATCCAGATTCGACCGCCTATAACCTTACTCGGGCGTTTCACCTACGCGGCACGCTTGATGCCTTGGCGTTGGAGAAAGCCTTTCAAGCCTTGATCGCGCGCCACGCGGTGCTGCGCACGCGCTTCGAGGATGTCCAGGGCGAACCCCTGCAGATTGCGCTCGCTGAGGTGCCGTTCAGATTAGTCTGCGAGCAATACGTCGGCATGCCTGGGGAGGTGCAGCTGGCCATCCTCCGCCGCCGTCTGCAGCATGAGGCCGCGCAAAGCTTCGACCTGAGTCAGGCTCCACTGCTGCGAGTGACCCTGCTGCACTTCGACGAGCAGAGCCACGGCCTGCTGCTGTCCATGCACCATATAGTCTCTGATGCCTGGTCCAATCCTATTCTGGTGCGTGACTTGGCCGCCGCCTATGCGCAGGTCCTGGCGGGACAAGCGAGCGAACTGCCGGCGCTGCCTGTGCAGTACGCCGATTACGCCGTCTGGCAGCGTCAGCAGCTGCAAGGCGAGGCCTTGGAGGCTGAGTTGCGCCATTGGCGCAGCTATCTAGGTGAACGCGTGCCGGTGCTGGAGTTGCCCACCGATTTCCCGCGCCCGGCCAAACCAAGCCCGCACGGACAGCGTTTACGCTTCGCCCTGCCTGCCCAGCTCGCAGAGCGTGCGCAGCTGTTCTGTCGAGCCGAGGGCTGTACGCCCTTCGTGCTGCTGTTGGCGACCTGGCAACTGCTGCTGGCGCGTTACAGCGGTCAGCAGGCCTTCGCTATCGGCGTGCCGCATGCGGCACGCAGCCGTTGCGAGCTGGATGAACTGATCGGTTTTTTCGTCAATACCCTGATCTACCGTGTCGATCTGGGCGCGCAGCTGACCGGTCGCGAGCTCTGCCGTCGGTTGCGCCAGGAATCCTTGGCGGCACTGGATCATGCCGAGCTGCCGTTCGAACTGTTGCTGGAACAATTGCAGGTTGAGCGCGACCCAAGCCGCACGCCCTTGTTTCAGGCGATGTTCAACCTGAGCAGTGGGGCCGCGGTGCGCCTGAGCCTGGCGGATATCCAGATCGAGCAGGTGCTGATCGATGCCGACAGCGCCAAGTTCGACCTGAGTCTGGATGTCGCGGTGCGCCCGGATGGCCTGTACTGCGAGTTGGAGTACCGCCTCGACCTATTCCTGCCCGCTACAGCCGAGCGCATAGCCACGCATTATCAGCAGTTGCTGGAGGCCTTGTTGCACAGCCCGGACTCGGCTGTCTGGCAGCTGCCGCTGCTGGCGAGTGGCGAACGCGATGAGGTGCTAAACCTGTGGAACCGCAGCGAACAGGTGCTGGTGGCGGGCGAAGACATGCTGGCCTTGTTCGAGCGGCGCGTCCTGGCCGGCCCCGAGCGCTGCGCACTGGTCTGCGGCGCAGAGCAGTTGAGCTACGCCGAGTTGAATGCCCAGGCCAATCGTCTGGCGCACTGGCTGCGCGGGGAGGGCGTGGGCGCCGAGCAGTTGATCGGCGTTTGCCTGGAACGTGAAGCCTCGCTCCTGATCGCCCTGCTGGCCATCCATAAGGCCGGTGCGGCCTACCTGCCGATTGACCCGGCGCAGCCGCCGGCGCGCAACGCCGATATCCTCGCCCAGGCGGCTCCGACTCTGTTGCTGACTCGTGAAGCCTTGACTGGCCTGTTCGATAGCGAGCTGCCCGTGGTCACCTTGGAGTCGTTGCAGCCGGCCATGGCAACGCTGAGTGAGGATAACCTCGGCCTGCCCGTACAGCCGCGACAATTGGCCTACAGCCTCTATACCTCCGGCTCTACTGGCCGTCCCAAGGGCGTGCAGATCGAGCGCGAGGCGTTGGTCAACTTTCTCCACGGCATCCAGGCGCATGCGCGTTTAACTGAGGATGACCGGCTCTTGGCGGTCACCACGCTGGGTTTCGATATCGCTGTGCTGGAACTGTTCCTGCCCTTGCTGCACGGGGCCTGCGTTGTGCTGGCGCAACGCGAGCAGGCACTTCAACCTGCTGCCTTGATCAGGTTGTTGGAGAGTCAGGCGGTCAGCGTGATGCAGGCGACGCCAGCGACCTGGCAAATGCTCCTGGATTACCCCAGCCAGGCTTGGCAAGGACTGCGCGTGCTCTGTGGCGGCGAGGCGCTGCCCGGTGAATTGGCGGAGCGCCTGCTGGCGCGCGGCGTGCAACTGACCAATGTCTACGGGCCGACCGAAACCACCGTATGGTCGGCGGCGCAGGCGGTCGAGCGAGTGGATGCCGCAGTCGTCCCTATAGGTCGGCCGCTGGCCAATAACCGTCTGTATATCCTCGATGACTACCTGCAGCCGCAGCCACCTGGTGTAGCGGGGGAGCTGTATATCGGCGGTGCTGGTCTGGCGCGCGGCTATGCCGGGCGTCCGGGGCTGACGGCAACGGCCTTTGTGCCCAATCCTTTTGCCCGGCCAGAGGCTCCGGGAGTGGGCTTCGGCAGCAGGCTCTATCGTACCGGTGACCTGGCTCGCTACCGCGCCGATGGTAGTGTCGAGTTTCTCGGTCGACGCGATTTTCAGGTCAAGCTGCGCGGCTTTCGCATCGAACTGGGGGAAATCGAAGCGGCGCTGACGGCCCATGGCGAGGTGCAACAGGCCGTGGTGGCGGTACGCCAGGCGCCAGGCGGGCAGGAGACCCTAGTCGCTTACCTGCGCGCCAGCCCTGAACTCGCTGTGGAGAGCCTCGGAGATCACCTGCGCGAACGGCTACCCGCCTACATGCTGCCAACGGCCTTCGTCAGGTTGGACGGCTTCCCCCTCAATGCCAATGGCAAGGTCGATCGGCGGGCCTTGCCAGCTCCGGCTTGGGGCGCGAGCGAAGCGCTTACGCCGCCCGCAAGCGACAGCGAAAGGCGTCTGGCCGCGATCTGGACTGAAGTGCTGGGCGTTAGCGCCATTTCGCGCCAGGACGAGCTCTTCGCCCTGGGGGCGCAGTCCCTACAACTGGTGCGTATCCAGGCCCGGGTTATCAGCGAGTTCGCCTGTGAGGTTGCGCTAGCCGAGCTCTTTGCCCACCCGCGCCTATGCGACATGGCCAGGTTGATCGAGCAGGCTTGTCTGACACCCGAAGAGGATCAGTGGGCTCAGATCGACAGCCTGTTGCAAGCCTATGAATAAGCTTACCGAGGGATACCCATGACGGTCTTTATGTCTTTGCTGCAACGCCACCGTGGTCTACTCGTATTGGCTTTGCTCGGCAGCCTGGCGAGCGCTGCGGCGGGCATCGCGCTGCTTAACGAAGTCAATTTGCTGATCGCCGGTGCTCAGACCATGAGCATGGCACGAGGGGGCTACTACGTCAGCC
>DASUOY010000366.1:0-2322 GCA_036276395.1 Pseudomonas sp. | reverse complement strand
TCGAACACGCTGGCGCGCATGCGCCGCACCAGTTGCGCGGCCGCCAGCAGGGTGCCGCCGGTGGCGATCAGGTCATCGAAGATCAGCACCTTGTCGCCTTCGCACAGGCTGTCGGCCTGCACTTCCAGCAGGGCTTCGCCGTATTCGGTCTGATAGCGTTCGCTCAGTACCGCGCCGGGCAGCTTGCCCTGCTTGCGAAACAGGATCAGCGGCTTGTTCAGCTCATAGGCGATGATCGAGCCGATCAGAAAACCGCGGGCGTCCATGGCGCCGATATGGCTGAACTCGGCCTCGACATAGCGCTGGATAAAGCTGTCGGCCACCATGCGCAGGGCGCGTGGCGACTGGAACAGTGGGGTGATATCGCGGAAGGTCACGCCCGGCTTGGGGAAGTCCGCTACCGGGCGGATCAGGGTCTTGATGCTGAATTCGTCGAAGATCATCGCCTCTATCCTGCGCAGGTCGCCTGGCTCAGCCGTCGAGGTTGCCGCCGGCCAGGGCGCACAGCTCGATGGGGTCGAGGATGTGCACTTCCTTGCCTTCGGCTTCGAGCAGCTTGTTCTGTTGGAAGCGGGTAAACACCCGCGACACGGTTTCCACCGCCAGGCCCAGGTAGTTGCCGATTTCATTGCGCGACATGGCCAGGCGGAACTGGTTGGCGGAAAAACCACGGGCACGGAAGCGTGCCGAGAGGTTGACCAGGAAGGTGGCGATGCGTTCATCGGCGGTCTTCTTGGAGAGCAGCAGCATCATCTGCTGATCGTCGCGGATCTCCCGGCTCATGATGCGCATCAGCTGGCGGCGCAGTTGCGGCAGCTGCACGGACAACTCGTCCAGACGCTCGAACGGGATCTCGCACACCGAGGTGGTTTCCAGGGCCATGGCCGAAACCGGGTAGAGCTCGCTGTCCATGCCGGACAGGCCCACCAGTTCGCTGGGCAGATGGAAGCCGGTGATCTGCTCGTCGCCGCCATCGCTCAGGCTGAAGGTTTTCAGCGCACCGGAGCGCACCGCGAACACCGAGTTGAAGGCGTCGCCCTGGCGGAACAGGAACTCGCCCTTCTTCAACGGGCGGCCGCGTTTGACGATTTCGTCCAGGGCGTCCATGTCCTCCAGGTTCAGGGAAAGCGGCAGGCACAGACTGGCCAGGCTGCAATCCTTGCAATGGGCTTGGTGTGGGCTATGCAACTTGATGCTTTCGGACATTGACGTCGCTTCCTGGGTTAAACACGCAATGTTCATAAGGGTACAGCAGGGGGGCGGACTCAGCCAGTCGACGGAAGTCTGACTACGAACTCAAGTTCGCCCCTGCCCAGTCGATGCAGAAGATGATCAAGCGCCAGTGCAGGGAGCAGAACGATGCGTATCGAAAGCAGTGGCCCACTGGCCAATCTTAGCCGCGCAGTGCAGCGGCAAAGCAGCCCGGCTGGCCCCGAGGCGGTGCGTGAAGGCCTGCGCGTCAGCCTCTCCGATCTGGCGCGGGGCATGTCCGCCAAGGCCAGCAGCAATCAGGATATCGACGACAGCGATCTGCCCGAGAGCATCAAGCAGTTGCTGAAGATGATCCGCGAGTTGAAGGCGCAGATCGCCGATAAACGGGCCGAGGTAGAGGCGCTGATGGCCGCGCAGGGCCTCAGTCCAGAAGCCAAGCGCCTCAAGCTGGAGGCCCTGCAAACGGAGCTGGCCACCCTCAGCGGCGCCTTGGCCAGCGCTAATGCCAATCTGCTTAAGCTGATGCACGAGAACAACCTGAGCAGCGGGCAGATGCAGTCAGCCGCGAGCCTGGCGATGGGTTAGCTTCAGATCACCCGCGAGAAGCGCTGGCGGCTGTGTTCGGTCAGGTAGTGGTCGAACAGCATGCACAGCGAACGCACCAGCAGGCGGCCGGCCGGACGCACTTCGATGCCGTGCTGGTCGAGCTGGATCAGGCCGTCTTGGGCCATCTGCTGCAGCTGCGGCCAGATCTCGGCGAAATAACCGTGAAAGTCGATGCCATAGGCCTGCTCGATAGTGGCGAAGCTCAGCTGGAAATGGCAGATCAGCTGCTGGATCACCGCCCGGCGCAGGCGGTCGTCGGCGTTGCAGTGCAGGCCGCGCAAGGTGGCCAGCTCGCCCTGGGCCAGGCTGTTCTGGTACTGGTTGAGGTCGCTGTTGTTCTGGCAGTACAGCTCGCCAATCTGGCTGATCGAGGACACCCCCAGGCCGATCAGGTCGCAGTGACCGTGAGTGGTGTAACCCTGGAAGTTGCGCTGCAGGCTGCCGTCTTCCTGGGCGCTGGCCAGCTCGTCGTCGGGCAGGGCGAAGTGGTCCATGCCGATATAG
>DASUOY010000365.1:0-2443 GCA_036276395.1 Pseudomonas sp. | reverse complement strand
CGGCTGTATTCGTCACGGGCATCCAGCTTGGCGGTCAGCGCCAGCAGCTGGCTGGCTTCGCGCGCGGTGGCGGTGAAGTAGGTGACGCAGTCCAGGCTGCGGCAGGCCGGCACCACGCCGGCGGTGGAGAGCAGGCCCTTGGTCGCCTTGAGGCCGAGCAGGTTATTTAGCGCCGCCGGCACCCGGCCGCTGCCTGCGGTATCGGTGCCCAGGGCGAAGCTGGCCAAACCCAGGGCTACGGTCAGGGACGAGCCGGAGCTGGAGCCGCCGGACGGGTAGTCCGGGTGCAGGCTGTTGCGGCATTCGCCATAGGGCGAGCGGGTGCCGTTAAGGCCGGTGGCGAACTGGTCGAGATTGGTCTTGCCCAGCGGCACGGCGCCGAGGGCGATCAGCTGCTGGACGATGGTCGCGCTCTGCTCTGGCACATAGGCAAAGGCCGGACAGGCCGCCGTGGTCGGTATTCCGGCCAGGTCGATATTGTCCTTGATGGCGAAGGGCACGCCGAACAGCGGCAGCTCGGCGGGGGACTTGCCGTCCAGCGCGGCCAGGTAGGGTTCCAGTTCTGCCAGGCTGAGCAGGTGGATAAACAGATGGAACTCGGGGTTGAGCGCCATGGCCTGCTCGCGCAGGGCGGGGATCAGCTGGCGCGGGGTCAGGCTGCCGTCTGCGTAGGCGGTTTTCAGGGCGCCGAGGCGCAGGTCGAATGGGTGGTGCATATCGGGTTCCTCGTAGGGTGCGCCGTGCGCACCGCGGTAATCAATGGTGCGCACGGCGCACCCTACGGTTTTATGCTTCTTGCAGAACCACCACCCGCTGCCCGGCCCGTACCGGCGAGCCGGGTTGCACGCGCACCTCGCGCACCACGCCGTCGCGGGGGGCGAGCAGGGGGATTTCCATCTTCATCGACTCCAGAATCACCAGCACATCGCCGGCCTTGACCGTGCTGCCAGCCTCCACCTGTACCTGCCAGAGGTTGCCGGCGATATGGCTGTCGATGCTGTGCTGGCCCGCGCCGAGCGGGGCGTCGTCACCCAGTTCGGGCGCGACTTCTTCACTCTCATAGTGGGCCTGGCCCGATTCGATCCAGCGCTGACGTTCGGCGTCGAAGGCGGCGCGCTGCTGGTTGCGGAAGGCCTCGATGCCCTCAGCCTCGCGGTCGAGAAAGGTCTGGTAATCGGCCAGGGCCAGTTCACTGTGCTCGATGCGAAGGTCATAGCGGCCCAGGGGGAAGTCACGGCGGATACGCAGCAATTCCTCGGCGGATACCGGGTAGAAGCGGATCTGGTCGAAGAAACGCAGCAGCCAGGGCTTGCCATCGAAGGCCGCCACTTCGCGGTAGCGGTTCCACATCTGCAGGGTGCGGCCGACGAACTGATAGCCGCCGGGGCCTTCCATGCCGTACACGCACATATAGGCGCCGCCGATGCCCACCGAGTTTTCCGCTGTCCAGGTGCGCGCCGGGTTGTACTTGGTGGTAACCAGACGATGGCGCGGGTCCAGCGGCGTGGCCACCGGCGCGCCGAGGTAGACGTCACCCAGGCCCATCACCAGATAGCTGGCTTCAAAGACCGTTCTGTACACCTCATCCAGATTGGGCAGGTCGTTGATCCGGCGGATAAATTCCAGATTGCTCGGGCACCAGGGCGCGTCCTTGCGCACCGTGGTCATGTATTTGTCGATGGCCAGTTGGCAGGCCGGGTCGTCCCAGGACAGCGGCAGATGGACGATGCGCGACGGCACCTTGAGATCGCGGGTGGCACAGACCGCGTCCCATTCGCCGGCGACTATGCCGAGCAGATCGCTAAGTGCGAGGGTTTCCGGCTGGTAATGCACCTGCAGCGAGCGGATGCCGGGCGTTAGGTCGATCACCCCAACCAGCTGCTTGGCTTCCAGCGCCTGCATCAGCGCATGGCCACGGAAGCGCAGCACCAGATCCAGCTCCGCCGCGCCGATTTCCAGCAGCAGATGGGTGTCGCCAGACAAGCGCGCGACCAGACGTTTATCCGCTTCGCCGATATCGAGCACGATGGGGCTCTGTAGCGCGGATGCACTCGGGGAAGCCGGTGACATATCGGCCCCGGATTGCATCCGGGCTACCAGGTCACTTGTTTCTGCATTGCTGGCCTTGGCCAATTTCCGCGCGGTGGCGATATCCACCGGGGCGAAGCGCACCTTGTCGCCCGCTTTAAGCTGCCCCAGCTGCCACAGATCCGCCTCGATAATGGTCACCGGGCAAACAAAGCCGCCCAAGCTCGGACCGTCCGGGCCGAGGATCACCGGCATATCGCCGGTAAAGTCCACCGCGCCTATGGCGTAGGGATTGTCGTGGATATTCGAGGGGTGCAGGCCGGCTTCGCCGCCGCTGTCGCGTACCCACTCAGGTTTCGGGCCGATCAGGCGCACTCCGGTGCGGCTGGAGTTAAAGTGCACTTCCCAGTCGGTG
>DASUOY010000364.1:0-4786 GCA_036276395.1 Pseudomonas sp. | reverse complement strand
GAAGTGGGGCGCTCCCACGAAGCCTGCGACAAGGTGCAGGACCCGTACTCGCTGCGCTGCCAGCCTCAGGTGATGGGCGCCTGCCTGACCCAGTTGCGTCAGGCCGCCGAAGTGCTGGCGGTGGAAGCCAACGCGGTGTCGGATAACCCCCTGGTGTTCGCCGCCGAAGGCGACGTGATTTCCGGCGGTAACTTCCACGCCGAGCCGGTGGCCATGGCCGCCGACAATATCGCCCTGGCCATCGCCGAGATCGCTTCGCTCTCCGAGCGGCGCACCTCGCTGATGATGGACAAGCATATGTCGCAGCTGCCGCCGTTCCTGGTGGCCAATGGCGGGGTCAACTCCGGCTTTATGATCGCCCAGGTCACCGCCGCGGCCCTGGCCAGCGAGAACAAGGCCCTGGCCCATCCGCACAGCGTCGACAGCCTGCCGACCTCGGCCAACCAAGAAGACCATGTGTCCATGGCCCCGGCCGCGGGCAAGCGCCTGTGGGAAATGGCCGCCAACACCCGTGGCGTGCTGGCCATCGAATGGCTGGGCGCCTGCCAGGGCCTGGACTTCCGCGAAGGGCTGAAAAGCTCGCCGCTGCTGGAGCAGGCGCGTCAGGCCCTGCGCGAACAGGTGCCCTACTACGTGGAGGACCGCTTCTTCGCCCCGGATATCGAGGCCGCCAATGCCCTGCTGGCCCAGCGCGTGCTGAACCCGTTATTGCCGAGCGGGGTATTGCCGTCGCTGGGGTGAGTGGGCGTTGAGCGCAGTTGCTAGGGTGGGCAAGCAAAGCGTTGCCCACCCTACGTTGTGGCTTGTTGACGCGCTATCATCCGCGCACCGGGCGCAACCCCAAGGAGCCGCTGTGAGCAGTACAACCCCGCGCTACAAGGCGATCGAAGAGTTTTTGCTGGAGCGCATCCACAGCGGCGCCTACCCGGTCAATCACCAGATCCCGGCGGAGGAGCAGCTGGCGCGGGATTTCGCCGTCAGCCGGATGACCGCCAACAAGGCCATTCGCGATCTGGTGCAGAAGGGCTACCTGACCCGTCAGGCCGGCCTGGGCACCTTCGTTACCGACCGCAAGGCCGAGTCTTCCCTGCATGAAGTGCTGAATATCGCCACTGAAGTGCGTGGCCGTGGGCATGTCTACAGCAATGACATTATCCGTTGCGAAGCCCTGGCGGCGGATGACGAGGTGGCGCTGCGTCTGGGCCTGCGCCTGGGCGGCGAGGTGTTCCACAGCATTCTGGTGCACCGCGAGAACGGCGTGCCGATCCAGTTGGAGGATCGCTTCGTCAATCCCCGCTGGGTGCCGCATTACCTGCACAGCGATTTTTCCAAGCAAACGCCCAACGAGGTGTTGGTGGCCAGCTGCCCGATCAGCGATGTCGAGCATGTGGTGGAGGCGGTGCTGGTGGATGCCCAGGTGGCTGCCTGGCTGGAGATCGAGCAGGCCGCGCCTTGCCTGAGCGTGATCCGCCGTACCTGGTCGGACGAGCATCTGGTCAGCTACGCCCGGTTGATTCACCCGGGCGACCGCTACAAGCTGCGCTCCACCCTTAATCGTCGGCGTTAAGGGCTGGCAGCAGCGCTCAGTTGGCGATTAGCCGATCGACCAGCTCGGGGTTGTCGATAAAGCGATTGCGCGTGCCTTGCAGGGTCACGATCTGTTCGTTGCGGGCCTTTTCCTCGGCATCCGGCGGGTCCATCTGGTGCCACTTCTTGTACATCTGCACCTGGCCGACTATGGGCAGGCCGTATTCCACATGCATATAGAAGATCGCCCGGGCGATATTGCCCTTGGCGGCGTCGCGCGGCTCCACCAGCTGGAAGCTGGTCTTCATGTCGCAGCCAATATCGGCGAACTTGCTCGGCACGCTGTCGTCCAGCTCGCCGAACTGCGCATTGCGCCGCGCCAGTTCGACGCGGCTCAGGGCCGGGTAGAGGTTGTGCAGATCGGCGGTCATATAGCTGTAGCTCGGCGTCATGATCCCGCACTGGCGGTCGGTGACGCAGCGCAAGGCGCTTTTCAGCTGCTTGCTGCTGTAGATGGGGCTGATGCTGAACTGGCTGCTTTCGCCGCTAAAGGGCGCGCCGCAATACAGGGAGTTGCCACCCTGACCATAGAGCTGGCCCCAGAAGAGCTGGGCCGCGGCCTTGGGATCGTTAATCTGGTTTTGCCCGCTGGCGAGCGTGGGCAGGCTGAAGGCGGTTGCCAGGCAACCGAGGGCAAGAATAACTGCGCGCATATTGTGGCCCCAATGACCGCCGTTTACGGGGTCTTTTGTTATTGTCGAACAAAATCGAGTCTAACAAGACCTGCGTCACAAAATAAAGCCAAGCGTTTGCTTGGTTGGCTATTTTGTAAGCCATGGCTTACAAGGCGCGCCACAGATCGCCACTACTGCCTGACGGGGAGTCTGGTTAATCTGCTTGCCATGGACGTCGCGCAGGAAGCGCAGATTACTCAACAGGGATACGCTGGACCGCTGCCAGGATGGCAAGCAGATCAAGGATGTCAGGACTCAAGTCTGCAAAAGCCCCGCAATCGCGGGGTTTTCTTTTTTACCGGTCTTTTAACGCCTCAGGCCGCCCGACGTGTTCCCCGCAACTGGGCGAACCAATCCAACGTCTCGTCCCACAACGCCTGCGCCGCCGGGCGGAAATAGCCCATATGGCCGATAGCGCCCAGGCCGCTGGCCTGTGAGTCGATATCCAGCGCCTGGTAGGGCGCGGCGCTGTACGCGGCCATAAAGGCATCGCGCGAGGCGGGCGGGGCCCAGAGGTCGTCCAAGGCATTGGCCGCCACTATCGGCGTGCGCACTGTGGCGAATCGTTCGGCCAGGCCGGGCATCTGCGGGTCTTCGAAGAAATAGCGCGGGTAGCTGCACCAACGCTTCCATTGCTTGTACACGCCCAGGGGCAGGTCTTCGCCCATGCCCAGCTTGCTCCAGGCCAGGTAGCCCTTGACGCTGGTCAGCAGCGGGCCGACCAGCCGCCACATGGCCAGCACGCGCAACTGTTCCGTCTTGGGCATCCAACCATGCCAGCCGGCGCCGGTGCCGAAGGTGTAGAAGCCATCGACCTGGGCATGGTTGGGCAGCAGGCCGAAGGCATGGCCGCCGAAGGAGTGGCCGATCATATACAGCGGGCGCTGCGGGTGGCGGTGCTGATCGACGGCGGCGGCCAGGTCGAGGTGGGCCCAGTCCAGGTAATCCATGGCAAAGCCGCGCAGACTGGCGGGTTTCGATTGACCGATACCGCGGTAGTCCAGGGTCAGGGTGCTGTAGCCGCGCTGCGCGGCGTATTCGGCGAAGCGCCGGTAGAAGCCTTGGGGCACCCCGGTGGCGCCAGCGATCAACAGCTGGGCGACGGGTTCGGGAGCGTGGTACAGCGTGGCCGTCAGTGGATAGCCGTCGAGGGACGGCAGTTGCACGGTTTCGCTAAGGATGGCTGGGGCATTCATCGGTGGGCTCCTTCCGGGCGTTGCTGCCGGGTTAGGTTGAACAGGGCTTCGGCGGCGCGCTTGAGCGGCTCGCTGCTGCCGGCGACGCGGGCTTGCAGCAGGCCGCCTTCATAGAGGGCGACAAACAGCGCGGCCAGGTTGTCCGCCTGCTCGCTGGCGTAGCCGTACTGCTGCAGTTGCTGGCTGAGGGCCTGGCGCACGCGGACAAAACTGCGCTGCAAGGCGGCGCGGATTTCCACATCCTCGGGGCCGCTTTCCAGGGCGACGGTGGCTAGGGGGCAGCCGCGCTCGAACTGGCTGCCCTCCAGTTGCTGCAAGGCGCCTTGCAGCCAGTCATGCAGCGCCTTGAGCGGATCTGCTTGGCGCGCGAACAGCTGGGCGAACAGGCCATCGATGCGCTGGCTGATATGTTCGATGGCCGCCACCGCCAGCTCGCTCTTGCCACCGGGGAAGTGGTGGTAAAGGCTGCCCTTGGGCGCGCCGGCGATATCCAGCAGCTCGTTCAGGCCGACACCATGCAGGCCCTTGCGTTGCAGGGCGTCGGCCATGGCATTGATCAGTTTGTCGCGGGTTGGGATCTTGTTCATGGCTTGAATATATAGACCGGTCGGTCTATTTGCCAGGCAATTGCACCTGCCATTGATCGGTTTGATCGAGGTTTATTCATGACTTGGTGTCGAGTCCCGGTGCCCCAGGAGGCGCGTGCAGGCTTGACCCATTGCGGCAATGGGTAGACTGTAAATCGCGCTGTCATCTGCTTGTCAGGCGTTGCCGGCAAGCTATTTCTTCAGGCGCCGCTCTTGCGCGCCGCCCCAGATAAAAAGCCTGTAGGGCTCTCTGCCCTTTCTCTCCTGCCTCCTGACCCTAAGTGATGTCACGCCGGCCTATACCGGCAAGGAGCTAGCTATGAACCTCTTGCAACCCCTTACCGCCGGGCTGTTCGATCCCTCTCTGCAGTTGGAAGCGGAAGCCCGCCCGCAGCCGCAAAGCCACTATCTGCCCTGTCTGGGCGTGGTGGGTATCCATGGCGAGATTGTCCAGACCATCGCCGCAATCGATCGCCTGGCCTGGCAGTTGCGGCCATCCGGGGCGGGCGGTCAGTCCGCGGTCCTGCACTGATCGCCGCTTTGCCCCAGGCCGAGGACTTAGCCTGGGGCAAAGGCCGCCAGCAGGTCTTGGCTAAAGGCTCGCTGCGCATCGCTGGGGTGCTGGCCGCGGTGGCTGGCCAGGTGGAATTGCACCTCGAAGCCCAGGGTCTCGGCCTGTAGCGGGCGCAGGCGGCCGCTGGCCAGCCAGGGCGCGGCGATATGTTCGGGCAGGTAGCCGATA
>DASUOY010000363.1:0-4527 GCA_036276395.1 Pseudomonas sp. | reverse complement strand
TCGGCGCCGCATTGTGGGCGGGAGCTGGAGCTGCATATCCTGGCCCGCGATGAGGCCACCCTGGCGCTGCTCGCCCAGCTGCGCGCCACGGGCCTGGCGCGGGTGAAGATGCCGTTTGGCGACACCCATCTGGCCGAGTTGCCGGATGCGCCGCTGGTGCTGATTGCCGCCGGCACCGGCATGGCGCAGATGCACAGCCTGATCGAACACTGCCGGGCGGCTGGTTTTGCCCATCCGGTGCACCTGTACTGGGGCGCCCGGCGTCCGGAAGACTTCTACGAGCTGGAGCATTGGGCGCAGTGGCAGCAGCTGCCGAACCTGTTTCTGCACCAGGTGGTCAGCGACCAGTGCGGTTGGCAGGGGCGCTGCGGCCTGCTGCACGAGGCCGTGCGTGAAGACTTCGCCGACCTCAAGGCGCTGCATGTCTATGCCAGCGGCTCGCCGGCGATGGTCTACGCGACCCTGGATGCGCTGGTCGAAGCCGGTATGGACGCCCACCAGATGCGCGCCGACGTATTTGCCTACGCCCCGCGAGGCTGATCAGCGAGCATGAAAAAGCCGCCTTTGGGCGGCTTTTTCATAGACGGCGATTATGTCGGGTGCGCGGCGCGCACCATGCCATCGTGTGTAGTTTGCGGTGCGCATGGCGCACCCTACATGTCAGCGCGTCTTGACCACGACCTTGCCCACCGCCTTGCGCCGGCCCAGGGTGTTGATCGCGTCCGCAGCTTGTTCCAGCGGGAAGGTCTGCGACACCAGCGGTTTGAGCTTGCCTTCGGCGTACCAGGCGAACAGCTGCTGGAAGTTGGCGGCATTGTCCTGTGGTTGGCGCTGGGCGAACGAACCCCAGAACACCCCGACCACGGCGGCGCCCTTGAGCAGGCAGAGGTTCACCGGCAGCTCGGGGATGCGCCCGCTGGCAAAACCCACCACCAGCAGGCGGCCGTTCCAGGCGATGGAGCGGATGGCCGCATCGAACAGATCGCCACCCACCGGGTCGTAGATCACGTCCGCGCCCTGGCCGCCGGTGAGCTCCTTGACGCGATCCTTCAGGCTTTCCTCGTTGTAGTTGATCAGCTCATCGGCGCCGGCGGCCTTGGCCACTTTCAGCTTGTCTGCGCTGCTTGCCGCGGCAATCACCCTGGCGCCCATGGCCTTGCCGATTTCCACTGCCGCCAGGCCGACTCCGCCGGATGCGCCAAGCACCAGCAGGGTCTCGCCGGGCTGCAGATTGGCGCGCTGCTTGAGGGCGTGCATCGAGGTGCCGTAGGTCATGCCGAAGGCGGCGGCGGTGACGAAGTCCATGCTCGCCGGGATGGGCATGACGTTATAGCCGGGCACCGCCACTGCTTCGGCAAAGCTGCCCCAGCCGGTCAGGGCCATGACCCGGTCACCGACTTTCAGGTGGCTGACTTTCTCGCCGACCGTGCTGACCACGCCAGCCGCTTCGCCGCCCGGGGAGAAGGGGAAGGGCGGCTTGAACTGGTACTTGCCCTCGATGATCAGGGTGTCGGGAAAGTTGACCCCGGCCGCATGAACTTCCAACAGCACTTCGTTCTTCTTCGCTTCGGGGCTGGCGATTTCTTCCAGTACCAGGGTTTCGGCGGGGCCGAAGGCTTTGCACAGCACGGCTTTCATCGGGCTTTTCCTCTGCGGGTGATGGCCATGCAGTGTAGGTGTGGCCTGTTCCGGGTCAACGAGCATGCTTGTGCATTATGGCCCTGTATAAGCTTGGGGCTTGGGCCGAGGTCTTGCTGTGGCTATGCTAGGGGCTAAACCTTGGAGGAATACTGCCTGTGAAAGTCTGGATCGCATTGCTGCTAGCCCTGTCCCTGCCATTGTTGGCGCAGGCCAGTGAGGATGAGGAGGCTAAGGAAGGGGAGGAGGCCGCTCCCGTGGTGGCCTATGTTTCTCTGTTCCCGGCGCTGGTGGGGAATTTTGGCGAGGGGCCGAAGCTCAAGTTCTTCAAGGCCGATATTTCCCTGCGGGTTACCGGCAGCGAGGCCGAGGCCACGGTCAAACACCACGATCCACTGATCCGCAATCAACTGGTGATGCTGTTTTCCCAGCAGACCGAGCAGAGCATGAATGCCCCGGAGGCCAAGGAAACCCTGCGTCAGGAAGCGCTCAAGCAGGTGCAGGAAGTGTTGAATCAGGAAGAAGGCAAGCCGCTGGTCGAGGACCTGCTGTTCAACAACCTGATCATTCAGTAGCGCCCTCCTGCCATTCACAGGTGCGGTTGCGCCCCTGGTGTTTGGCTTGGTACAGCGCCTGGTCGCTCTGGGCGATCAGCATATAGGGCTGGTTATCCTGGCTGGGTTCCATGCAGGCCAGGCCGATGCTCAGGGTGACCCGCCGGAACGGGCTGCCCGGGTGGGGGATATTCAGCTCGGCCAACTGCCGGTGGACCTGAGCGGCGACATGGGCGGCGCTACGCAAGTCGGTGTTGGCCAGGATGATGGCAAATTCTTCACCGCCGTAGCGGCAGGCCGCATCCCCCTCGCGCTGCATGCATTTCTGCAAGACTTCGGCGACCTGCTGCAAGACATCGTCGCCGGCCAGATGGCCGAGCTGGTCGTTGTAGGCCTTGAAGTAGTCGATATCCAGCATCAGCAGGGTCAGCGAGGCGTTATGCCGGCGCAGGCGACGCCACTCGCTGGCCAGCTGGTTGTCGAAGTAGCGGCGGTTGTACAGGCCGGTCAGGCCGTCCTGCTGGGACAGGCGCTGCAACTGCGCCTCCATCTGCAGGCGCTCGTTGTTATCGCGTGATACCCCGATCAGGTATTCGTGCTCATTGACCAGCACCAGCTGCGCGCTGATCTCGGCGGCCTGGAGGCTGCCGTCGCGGCGGCGCATTTCCCGCTGGAATATCTGCGAAAGCTTGTCCTGTTGAGCCCGGCGTACGCTTTCCAGCCACTGATGAAAACCCGGCAGGAGCTGGTCGGGATCGTCCTTGAGCAATTGGCTGAAGGCCTCGGCGCTGTAGCCCAGGCTGCTGTGCATGGCCTGGTTCATATGCAGGATGTCGCGGGTCTGCGGGTTGATGATAAACAGGCCGTCACGGCTGGAGTCGGTCAGGTCGAGTACCAGTTGCAGGCGTTCGCGGCTGTCGCGCAAAACCTGTTCGATCTGCTGGCGCTGGCTGACCTGCTCGTTCAGTTGCTGGTTGCTCTGGCGCAGGGCATTGGCGCGCCGGGCGTTTTCCAGGGCCAGGGCCAGGGCGGCGACCAGCAGCAGGCTGATAATCAGGCTGGCGCCTAGGACGAATTCCGGCAGTGGCGTGCTGAGTTGCTGGAGCAGCTGTTCGGTGGGCTTGAGGCGCAGGGCAAAGCTGTTGTTGTTCAGCAGCTGCAGGGGCACGATCTGCTGCAGGGCGTCGACTGGCGTGCCGCTGACGTGGCGATAGATAGGTTGCCCGGCTTCCAGCAGCGCCGCGTTGAAGTCGCCGTCGCTGAGGCTGCTGAGCAGCTCGTCCATCAGTTGTTCGACCCGGAATACGCCCTGGAGAAAACCGTCGAACTGCTGCTGCCGGTGTTCATCGGCGATATACAGGGGCGTATAGAGGACAAAGCCCCGGCCGCCCTGGACCAGGGCGAAGCTATTGGAGAAGCGCGGCTCGCCGTTGGCCTTGGCCTGCATGGCTAGGTTGAAGTTGGGGTGCGCCGGCGTCAGGTTAAATTGCAGGGCCGCTTCGTTACCTTGCAGGGGTTCGACCCAGCGCATGCTGAGGTCGGCGCCCAGCCATTGAATGGCCTGATAGCCCTTGAAGTGCTGGATGGACAGCTGGCTGTCGAGGGCCCACTCGTCCTGCGGGATGCGCCCGCGGTGGTTCCACAGCTTGGCCATGCGCTCCAGGTCATCGACCTGACTGATCAGGCTGGCTTCCAGTTGCCGCGCCAGGCTGCGTGCCTGATAGCTCACGCGCTCGGCGATGCGTTGCTGTTGCGCGCCCAGCAATTGTTGCCAAAGTGCCAGGCTGGCCAGGCCCAGCGCCAGCAATAAGGCTGCAAGCGCGAGGCGGGTTGGCCAGGGAGACGGTGAGCGCTGCAGCATAAGTGGCCCCAAAAGCGTTACTTGTCTAATAGCACAGTGCCATTTCAGCGCATAGCAAGAACCGTGGCCCATTCCTCCGCACTGACTGGCATTACCGACAGACGGCTGCCTTTCTGTACCAGGGGCAAGCCCAGCAGCGCGCTCTGGGTCTTTAATTCCGCCAACGGGATAACCCGCGCGAAGGCTTCGACAAAGCTCACGTCGAGGGCACTCCAGGGGTTCTTCGCGGCGCTGGCCTTGGCATCGTAATAGTGGCTGGTAGGCTCTAACGCGGTGGGGTCGGGATAGACCGCGCTAGTGATGCGGGCGATACCGGCGATACCGGGTTGCGGACAGCTGGAATGGTAGAAGAAGAACAGATCGCCAGGCTGCATGCTGCGCATAAAGTTGCGTGCCTGGTAGTTGCGCACGCCATCCCAGCGGGCTTGTGTGACGCGCTGCAAATCCTCGATCGAGAGTTCGTCGGGCTCCGAT